>JAZNMA010000094.1:0-4544 GCA_045579345.1 Christensenellaceae bacterium
GTTTATTGTTTTCGGTATTTTCTATAATCGGTTCGGATTCTACAACCGTTGTATCTGTAGTTGTATCCGTAGTTTCACCATGCAATACATCTTCTTTTATTTCAGTCGGTGGTGTTTCAGGAACTACTACCGGCGTTTCTACTGGTGGTTTTTCTACAACTTCTACTGGAGCCGTATCATTCTTTTTGTTTTGCAATTCCGCAAGTTGGCGTTTTAACTCTTCTATCTCGTCGTCTTGCTTTTTCTTTTCTGCTTGCAATTTTTCCTTCTTATCCTTACCGAATACTTTTACAAGCCGTATTACTTCAAAAGCAATGATAATAAGACAGGGAATAATTATTAAGCAAACAATTCCAACTGGTGTTTTGAACGCATATACGAGTAAACCCAACACATAGCTTTGTCCTGTCACTTTACCAATGATATAATTAGGACTGTCTGTAAGCGATGTATCTATCGTTTGTTGCATAAGATCCGTTTCAGCGTTTTTATTGTCACCCTCAAGCGTTATGATATATCCGCCCGTTGTTTTTTCTTCAATATTAACAATACGGTGTGTTATCGTTTCCTGTCTACTGTAAACATACTTAAACGTTAACACGTCGCCTACTTTTAAGCTTTTATACCATTCGGCTTTTTCTTTTTCCGATTCTGGGGCAACGTCTACAAATATACAAGATTTAACACGTATGCTCTTAATCTCAAAGTTGCTAACGTCCGTTAATTCACATTCTTCCATTGAGTCGGACTGAACAAATCTAAGCTGATACCCAAAAACCGTAGCCGTGCCGTCGCTGTCTTTTTTTGACGTGATGCTTATAACCAATACAAACATCACAATCGCCATCAACAGATACACTAGAACATTGCCTGTTATTTTTAAGACTTTTTTTACAATAGCTTTTTTATCTTTAATTTTTTCGTTACTCATCATTCAACAGTTTTCGCTTCGAGTTCTATGTATAACACAACGCTTAGCCCTTGTGCTTCATTACCAACCTCAATCGGCATAGTATACGATATTGTTATTTCTGTTACACCTGTACCAAGAGAAATCAAATCGCCTTCAAGTAATTCATTTAATGTTTTATTAATTGAAGACTCGTTCGTTTTTATTTTTACTTCTATAAAGTTTTTAAGAGTTCCGTCATTATCGCCATTAAAATCAAGCGTAATCAAATAGTCTTTTACATTATCTCCAGTAAACGAAATAACGTAATCCTCTGTCTTTCCTGGATATAGCCCATCAATTTTTGCTTTTAACGTTTTAGTGGTTGCCCCGTCAATCTCTATAACGGTATTTTCCTTTAATTCATTGTTGTCATGTATCGTTGTGAACAGAACAACGCCCGTTAAGGTTAAGATGATGGAAATGATTATTAAAATGAATTTTAACTTGTTGCCTTTACCCATTTCCTCCTCCGTTCTATATGTGAATAAAACAAATCATTTTGCTTTATTCACACTCATTTTAGAGTAGTAGTGTTTTTACATTACTTGTATCTGGATTCTTTAAGTATGTCATCAACATACAATATAAAACGTTAAAAACGTGCGGTCTATTTTCTTCATTATTAGCAAGCACTCCGTTATAAACCCTTATAGCAAAATCTAATAAGGTTGTAAATATGCTGTGCATAATAGCCGACACATCAGCCTCTTCTATAAATAATGGTTTGAACGCCTCCACTATAGAGTCAAAATGCTTGTGATGTTTTTCTAACGCTTTGCCCTTAAAATAAACCGAATAATAATAACGCACGTAGCATCTACAATGGGCTTCATTTTTTAACACAAAGGCCCACACCTTAAGAAAGAACTCGTAAAACCTCTTCTTTTCGTTTGCACCTACTCCCCACGAAACAGCTAGTGCCGTTCTCACAGCTTCCGTAAATTCTTTATCCAAGGTTAAAAACGCCGTTTCATATAAATTTTCTTTACTTCCAAATAAGCGATATATGTAAACTTCATTCATTTTTATTTCTTTCGAAGTTTCACTATAATACGCAAGATTTTTTGTCGTTGCTTTCTCAAAGCCACCTTCTGCAATTAAATGAATTGCATTATCTATCAGAATCGCTCCAATGTCTGCTTCTCTTTCCATTCTCCCAACTCACATACAAACACAATTAGATGCTCTTTGTAGCAAACACTACACCTTGACCATAAAAAATACTCCCATATAAGGAGTAGCTAACATAGGCCACAACTCAAAAACAACGTAACGCTTGTTATGTTGCCCCCAATTGTAACACATAACGCTTGTTATGTGTTCAAACATTGCTTGTCGCAATGCAAAGAACATTTTGTTTGCATTATTATAGCGTAATTTATTAAAATTTGCAAGCGATTTTAATACATATATAAAATTTTTAAGGAATTTTTTGCACAACTAAAAAACCATTTCTAACTAACTTTATTGATTTGATAGAAAAGGTCTTTTTGTCGTGCAATTTTTTTATTATATATTTAGCTTTAGAGGAAAACGAATTTGGTTTTTACAACATAACAAGCGTTATGTGATAGGGGCGGCGAAAGTCGTTCTTTTTTTATATTATTAAGCGCATATTTTCCATCTTGCGTTTATGCTCAGTAGCCGTTGTAATAATATAGATTCTAGTTGTGTTTATGCTGGTATGACCAAGAATGTCTGCAAGCTTAGCAATATCTTTTTCAATGCCGTAAAACGTTCTAGCAAAAAGATGCCTTAAATTATGTGGAAACACTTTCGTTGATGAAACACCAGCATCCTTACATAGTGCTTTCATATCACGCCAAATATTATGACGGCTGATGTTTTTTCCGTTTTTCGTTATAAATATTGCCCCTTTTTGTATTTCACGCTCTCTTATATATCGTAAGAGTTTTTTTCTCAATTCTTCTACAATAAAAATGCGTCGATTCTTCCCTTTACAATTTACGAACGCTTCGCCTTTTTTTACCGCCTCAACTGTAATATATTGCAACTCACTAACTCTAATACCAGTGCCACATATCGTTTGTATAATCAAATTAAGTCTTTCGTTTCCATTCTTTCGAGACGCCTGTACAAGTCGAATATAATCCGCCTTTGATAGTTCCTTTTCTTCGGGACAGAAAGCGGATTTTTGTATTTTATATTGTTTTACACACAAATCATACCAACCACAAAAACGAAAAAAGACGTTGACTGCCGCAATCATTGAATTTGCACTTGTCACAGCGTGCGAACTTATGAGTGCATTTTTATAATCTAATACAATACTCTTAACTACTTCTCTATTTCCCACAAACTCATAAAACGTTCTCATATCGTGCAAATACTTTTCAATAGTTGCTTTGCTTCGTTCTTCACACACTAAATAGTCTTCAAATTGTCGTAATTTCTCTTGATTTAATTGTCTTTTCATTTTAGTCCTCCATATATAGTTTTCTATAATTATTTTACTATAAACAGAATTTAATACATTAAATTATTGCATTACAAAAAAGAAAAATCAGACTCCAATTTGGAATCTGATTGTTTCTCCGCTTGAAAGTGCAATTTCCTATAAATTTTTAATATTTCAAAAAATCCCTTATAGGGAACGCCTTTGATGTGTCTTTTTTGTGTTAGGTAGTGTTACGAGCATCGCCGTGGTTCGGGCTTTTGCTTTGCAAATGCTTGTACCTATTTTTAACAATACTATAACCTCAACATTTAAGTAATGATTTTTATTTTACTCTTGAAGTCGTAATTTTATCATGGTATAATAACTAAAAGCCAAACTGGAGTTAATTATGCAAAACATCGTTAAACCTTACAAAACAATAATACCTATCACTTTAACAATGGATAGACTAAATACTTGGGGTGAAGTTTATGCAGTGATGGCAAAAGAACTCGATGCTGAACTATTTATAGTTATTAGAAATGTTTTCGGTGATAAACCTTTGTTCTTAAAAAATATTGAAGAATTAAAAGCCAAAGTTGACTTCTTTAAAGAAAGAGGCGTAACTGTAGGCGCATGGTTATGCCCTACCACTGGGCACGAAAATAAAGGCTTAAATATTGGCGAAGAAGGTAAAAAATTTATTCATAGACAAGTTGCCGACTATTCAAGTGGTAAACCCGAACTAATTGAACAAGCATTTTGCCCGTTAGACGAAAATTTCACAAAAGATTTTGCGTGGAAAATGAAAGAATTGGCTCAAACGGGTATAGCAAGATCTTTATTTGAAGACGATTTTAGATTATCTGGTCCGCCTATTACAAAAATCGCTTGTTGTTGTGAACTTCACATGAACGAATTTTCCAAAAGAGTTGGTAGAAAAGTTTCAATTGAAGAACTGCGCGACTTAATTTATAATAACGAAGATTTAAGTTACCGTAAAATTTGGATGGACTTAAAAAAGGACACAATGAACAACTTCTTAAAAACGTTAAGAGAAGAAGTTGATAAAGTAAATCCACAATTTCGAATTGGCATTAGCGCAAGTCGATTAAATTACGATATTGACGGCGCTACAATTCAAGAGTTGGCAAAGGTTGCCGCAGGAAACACTAAACCTTTCGTTCGTTTAAC
>JAZNMA010000095.1:0-59537 GCA_045579345.1 Christensenellaceae bacterium
TTATGAGTAGCGAAACCTTCAATGCAACGGCTATGACGGTGGACGTATTTGGAAACGTTTATCTATCCGACAGTAACGGTAACGTAAACTTTTATAATAAAGACAAGAATTATCAAGCTAAGTCAATTGGAACGATAGCAAAAATTAAAAAAATGACAACCGACCTCGGCGGAGTACTCTTTGTGCTCAGTGACAGCGGACTTAGTTATTATTCTAACAACTCATTCAATTCTATAGAACTTACGCCACCAGAAAAAGGCGACAAAATTAGCTCTTTCGCAATGAGTTTTGAGGACAAAAACGTTTTCTTATTATTTAGCGGAAAAGAATACGTATGTAAAAGTAAAGCACTAGGTAATTTAGCACTTAGCGAAGTTAAAATATCTAATGAAGATTTTGTTACGACCGCTAAAACAACCACGATAGACAACTTAAACATCGCAACCGTAAAAGAAGATGCAAATATATATTCCGTGTTAAGAGATAAAAACGAGAATGGCTTTATCTACACAGGTCTTACTAAAAAGCAGACGGAATATGCGCATGTTTGCGATATTAAAATGAGCGATAAACTTACGCTATCCGCACTTGCAGGACAAAATGAAATCGTGTTTGTTAACGTAAACGAGGTGACGTTTAGTTCTCCAGAACTATTAACCGCACCTTCAAAAGCTTATATTACCACAGACGTAAACGCTTATTATTACCCAATTATATTAAAAGATGTAAATCAGGACGAGGTAAATTACAAACCAATAAATTTTGCACTTAATGATAACGGAAATATAATTAGATTAACAAAATCCACAGTGATTTCTCCCCTATCAACCATTAAATTTCTAACTAGAGAGCAAGACGGGGAAAAGATTGACATTTACTATTATTTTGCTTCCTTTAGCGTTGGCGGTAACACCTATAGTGGGTACATACCCGTGTCGTTTACAGTACCTGTATTATCAGAAGATTTTACTTGGGACAATTACACAATAGAAACAGTAAAAGCGACAGCCGTTTATTCGGATAACAATTTAAATGGTGCAGTCATATATTCCCTTTCTGAGGGAGAGAAAGTTATCGTTACCGAGAAAAACCAAAATTCATACAAAATAAAAGTTAAAATAAATACTAATGAATATATCGAAGGATATATAAGGATAGATTCAATTAAAAACCAAGCAGAAATTACGGTTAGGAATATACTTATTATATTTATAGTCGCTGTTAGTATTCTAGGTACTTCCTTCTTTTTAATTTTTATAAAAAAACAAAGAAAACAATAAAAGTAAAATACAAATTTAAAGAGAGCTAAACTAAGTTTAGCTCTCATTCTTTTAATCAACAAATGCAGAATCACTTTCCGCTTGACTCCGTACGTAACCTAATAAATTGAATTCTTCATCGACGTCAAAATTTTCCGCGTTTTCATAAGCAGCAAGCTTACTTATAGATACTTCGTACGCGGTAAGAGTTCTAATATCATCATCAGTAATTCGTTTTTGATATTCACGACTTTGAATGCGTCCACTAACAGCAATATGCTCGCCCACCGCAAGATTTTTTGCAAACCTTGCGTTCCTTCCCCAAGCAATACACGGAATATAATCTGATTTATTATAAGAGCGGTTGACCGCAATTAAAATATCCGCGATTTCTCTGTTAAAAGGGGTCGTGCGGTATATAGGCGGTTTACATATATATCCGGTAAGAACTATGTTGTTTGGGTTCTTAACTGACACCTCGTCTAGTAGTTCTCTGACAAAAACGGTTAACATTAACTTGCTTTTTCCGTCGACTAACTTATTATACGAACGGAACTGCCCTAACGCATTGATAGTGACTCCTACTTTTAAGTCTTTGTCGTTGATAAGCCTTTCGGACACTGTGACGGGCAAAATATCTCCTTGTCCCGACAGCCTTTTTACCAACACGTTCATTTCGTAAAATCCCTCGCCGTAAACTTCATGCGAAAATTCGGCATCCGTAACGATTTCACCGCTGATAAATACCTTGTTGTTTTTTTCTTGCAAATAGTTCATATATATTTCCTCCAATGAATTTCCTGTGATTATTAATGCAAATTATAATAATATCTGCGCGCCGTCAACAGCCATATAAAAGTTTTCGCGATAAATAAGTTCGCCTATCGGCACAAACTTATAGCCTTTCAACTTTAGTGCTGAAATTATTTGTGGAAGAGCTTGTGCCGTGTGTAGTCCTTGATTATGGAAAAGCACAATTGAGCCCTCTTTAACTTTATTAACAACACGATTTGTTATCTCGTTTGCAGACAAATTTTTCCAATCCAAACTATCCACGTCCCATTGAATGGTATAAAGCCCTAGCTCGCTAGCCGTATCTATCAAGAGGTCGTCATAATCCCCGTAAGGCGGACGGAAAACTTCTACTTTTTTATTTGTAATATCTTCTATAGCTTTACTTGAAGTGGAAAGTTCTTTAATGATAGCGTCTTTATTTAACTTACTCATATAAGGGTGAGTCGCGGAATGCGTCCCTATTTCATGCCCTAAATCATCAATTTTTTTAACCATTTCGGGATATTTTTTTGTCCAAAACTCAACCATGAAAAAAGTACATCTTACTTGCTCTTTTTCCATAATTGACAACAATTGCTCAGTATAATCAATTCCCCAAGCACAATCAAAAGATATTGCGACTTTCTTTTCTTCAGTACTAACGTAATAGATGGGAAGTTTTCTAGTCGCCCTACCGGTAACGACTTGATAAGCGCCTGTCTTATAAATTGATAATATTAATAAAGGAATAACCAGCATTATTGCCAGTATTTTTAATATCTTTCTTTTCGAAAGAACGGTAAAATACATTCTAACTTTTTCCTCAACTCGAATTTTGTATAAATTTGTCTAATATTAGCAAATTTTGTATTATCGCCTAGCCCCTACAAAATAATATGCAAAAAAAAGCGCGGTTATGCTAACCGCGCTTTATAAATAAAAAGGCGAATACTCTATAAAAGTACTCGCCTTAAGTTTTAATCTTTTTTATCTTTTACTGCTAAAGTCATAAACACAGCTATAACGTTAAAAATAAACCCTGCCCAAAACCACATAACTTCATTCATGTCTTTATTTTTATCACGAACAATATCCACACAGATACGCCCGCAAACATATCCACCCAATAAGTATATTATAAATGAAATGCAAAACATTATTATTTGAAATGTTGTCATATTATAACTCCAATGCTTTTTTACCATTATATTCCAAATAAAACGTTTTGTCAATAGCACTTTAAATTTTTTCTGCGAATTTTGTAAAGTTTATTATAAATAAAGGCATAGTATATCCACTATGCCTTTACTTTTTTATTTTAGAAAATTTATCCCATTAAAACTTCAGATATAATATCTAAAACCTTTTGGTAACAACCGCCACAACCAGTGGTACAATGCGTTATATTTTGAACGTCTTTGAACACGTCTATAACGTTTTCTAATTTATTATGTGTTTCTAGCGCAGTCGCAATTGAATTGTAATCAACTTGCGCACAGTTGCAAACAATATAATTCTCTTTCATTTATCTTTCTCCAAAATTATTTAAAGTATCTTTTTAAAAGTCCTTCAAACGCTTTGCCGTGTCTTGCCTCATCTCTTGCCATTTCATGAACAGTATCGTGAATTGCGTCAAGATTAAGTTCTTTAGCCTTTTTAGCAAGTTCAAACTTACCTAAAGTTGCACCGTTTTCAGCTTCTACGCGCATTTCAAGATTTTTCTTAGTAGAATCAGTAACGCATTCGCCTAAAAGTTCAGCGAACTTTGCAGCGTGCTCTGCTTCTTCATACGCTGCCTTTTCCCAGTAAAGACCAATCTCAGGATAGCCTTCTCTGTGTGCAACTCTCGCCATTGCAAGATACATACCGACTTCGGTACATTCGCCCGCAAAATTCATTCTGAGTCCTTCAATAATTTCAGGGTCAACTCCTTTAGCAACTCCTACAACGTGTTCAGCCGCCCAAGCCATTCCTTCTTTCTGCTCATTAAATTTACTAGCTGGCGCACCGCAAGTAGGGCACTTTGCAGGGGCACTATCCCCTTCGTGAACATATCCACAAATAGTACAAACAAATTTTTTCATAAATCTCTCCTTTTGGTTTTTTAACCTATATATTTTTATTTTTTATTCAGCTATATCATTACAACAATCCGTACACTGTCCATAATAAATGCATTTTTCACCGCTAACCTTTAATCCTAGCTCATTGATTTCGTCTGGAGTTTTTGAGGGCTTAAATAGGTCGATTATCTTTCCACAACTATTGCAAATAAAATGACTGTGCCTCGTGGTATCTCCATCATAATGCAATCTTTTATCTTCGGTCTCTAGCGTAATGATTTCCTTTTCGTCTGCAAGAAGCTTTAAGTTACGATACACAGTCCCCAAACTAATATTTGGGTCTATCTCTCTCGCATAACTGTAAATCATATCAGCAGTTGGATGGTTGCATCTGCCCTTAATGATTTCTGTTATCAATTCTCTTTGTCTAGAATAACGCATATCAAGACCTCCTTTCAAAATTATTATCAGTAATGATTACTATTATTATAATCTATCATGTTTATCTTGTCAAGAGTTTTTTAAATATTTTTTAAAAAAATTTTACGGTGGCAAAAAACCACCGTAAATATATACATTATATAAAATAGATGCTTAGATATTATCGAGTTCGTCTAGCCACAATTTAGAAACGGCGTCAGACGGCATTTTATAGCCTGTTCTTGGAGAAAGTGAAATTTCGGTAACCTTAGCCCCATCTGGCATACAAGAACGTTTGAACTGTTGATTAAAAAATCTTCTTGTAAATATTTTAAGCCATTTTAAGATAGTTGTGCCGTCAAATTCGCCTTTAAAAGTGTTGACTGCAGTATAATAAATTTTCTTAGGAGAAAAACCGTAAACTATCATTGAGTATAAAAAGTAGTCGTGCAAAATATAAGGTCCAACAATGTCCTCGGTAACCTGAGTAATAGTTTTATCGCCCGACGGGATAAGTTCGGGACTTACCGGAGTATCTACAATATCTAAAAGAACAGCCTTTAACTTGCCTTTTGAAGCGTTTGCCGAATAAGTTACCAAGTGGCGCACCAAAGTTTTCGGAACTGAACCGTTTACCGCATACATACTCATGTGGTCGCCGTTATAAGTAGCAAAGCCCAAAGCAAGTTCAGAAAGGTCACCTGTGCCAATAACTAAACCGTTATACATATTTGCCATATCCATTAAAACTTGCGTTCTTTCTCTTGCCTGAGCGTTTTCATAAGCGGCATCGTGCACGTTTTCACCATGTTTAATGTCTTTTAAATGGCGTTTAACGGATTTGGTTATATCCACTTTTTTTAGGGTGACACCATACGCTTTAGCGAGTTTTATGCTGTTTTCTAAAGTTCTTGAGCTTGTTCCAAAACACGGCATAGTTACCGTAACAATATCTTTTAACGAACGGTTTAGTATTTTCATTGCTTTAACGGCAACGATTAAAGCAAGCGTAGAATCAAGTCCGCCTGACAAACCTAGAACAAGCGTACTCGAATTAGTATGACTAATTCGTTTAACTAGACCGCTAGCCTGCGCCGTAATTAAAAAGTCTTCTTCCCCAACTTTTATAAACGGAGTTTTGTTATATACTCTATCGCTACTAAAATTATTTAAATTAAGTGAAAATCCAACGCACACATATTGTTTATCAGAAATGCCAAAATTTTGGTTGAATTCTTTACTACGTTTATAGTCTATCGTTTCAAGGTCAACGTCTGCAAAAATTAATCCATTATTAAAAGGTTTGCTCTCAGCTAAAATCTCACCATTTTCACAAATCATATTGTGCCCAGAAAAAACACAGTCAGTAGTAGATTCGCCACTCCCAGCATTTGCATAAACGTACGCACAAACTATTTTTGCCGAATGTCCCTTTACAAGGCTTTCTCTAACTGAAACTCTGCCAGAAAATTCAGGACTTGCTGAATGATTAATAATTATTCTTGCGCCATTTAGCGAATGATAAAGTGACGGTGGAATAGCCGACCACAAATCTTCGCATATTTCAGATGCGACTTTTAAAGATTGATTTTTGACATCAGCAAAAATTATGTTTTTCCCAAAAGGAATTAAAATCTTCTCACTTTCTACTTCATCTAAAGTGATGTAAGATATTTTATCATTCGCAGGAGCAAAATATCTTTTTTCATTAAACGCACCGTAATCGGGCAAATAACTTTTAGGAACAATGCCAAGAATTAAACCGTTATAGATTGCAATCGAACAGTTATACAATAAAGCGTCTTTCTGAATAGGCGCGCCAACAAATATTAGCATGTTTTTGCCTTTAGTATATTCTGCAATTGAAAGGAGTGCTTTTTTTGTATTTTCAAGCAAAGTTTTATGATAAAACAAATCACCTGCAGTATAACCTGTTAAACAAAGTTCGGGAAAAGCTAATATATGAACGTTATTTTTTTGCGCGACGTCAATACCTTTTTTTATTTGAATTAAATTATGTTCCGTATCCCCCACTTTTATTTCGGGGGTATAAGTTCCAGTTCTAACGTAGCCTAAGCCCATAACATGCTCCTTTTTGTAAATTTTTTCAATTTTAATATTTACATTTTATATCATTTTTGCAATTTTTGCAATTATTTGATAAAAGAAAAAGCGATAAATTTGCATTTTTTGCAATTTTATCACTTTTTACATATTACAAATTAAACATTTATTAAATTTTACTCAGAATACCCGTCAGGGTTTTTAATCTGCCAATTCATCGCGTCACGACACATATCTTCAAGCGTTTTTTCCGCTTTAAAACCTAAAAGTTCATTAGCAAGAGTAGGGTCAGCGAAACATTCGTCTATATCGCCAGGGCGACGAGGCATTATTTTGTACGGTATAGATTTTCCCGTAACCTTTTCAAACGCTTTAACCATGTCTAAAACACTGTATCCTTGTCCTGTTCCAAGATTGACAATAAATAGTCCAGGATTTTCTTGAAGTTTGTTTACAGCAAGGACGTGCCCTTTAGCTAAATCCACAACGTGGATAAAATCCCTAACCCCCGTTCCGTCGTGAGTATCATAATCATCACCAAAAACGCCGAGGTATTCTCTCTTCCCAACAGCAACCTGTGTAATGTAAGGACATAAATTATTAGGAATACCTTTTGGGTCTTCGCCTATTAATCCGCTTTCGTGCGCACCAACGGGATTAAAATATCTTAAAATCGCTATATTAAAAGATTTATCAGAGGCATATAAATCTTTAAGAATATATTCAATAAAAAGCTTAGTACTGCCATAAGGGTTTGAGGTTGAAAGCGGGAAATCTTCTTTAATAGGAACGCTTTTTGGCTTGCCGTAAACGGTAGCAGACGAGGAAAACACTAAATTTTTAACTTTGTAATCGCGCATTGCATTCGCCAAAACCAAAAGCCCATAGATATTATTTTCATAATATTCTAAAGGTTTAGCACAAGACTCGCCAACAGCCTTAAGCCCGGCGAAATTTATAACTGCGTCAATTTTATTTTCGTTAAAAATTTTATCCAAAATTTTTCTATCACGAACATCACCCTCGTAGAACTTAATCTTTTTGCCGGTAATTTTTTCCACTCTTTTTATAGACTCAAACTTGCTGTTCATAAAATTGTCAACACAAACAACGTTGTGCCCCGCATTAAGTAATTCTACGCTTGTATGGGAACCGATATATCCAGCTCCCCCCGTAACTAAAACGTTCATCTTTTCTCCCTGCCTTAAGCAATTAAATTAATCAAAGGAAATTTATATTATTTTCCTTTTTTACCGTAGTAATAATAGAACTTGCACTCTTTATTAGAATTATAAAGCTTTCTTTCTCTGTCACACTTTTTGCCGAAATGCTTTTCAAAATTATTTGCGCTGGTAATAACAAAAGCAGACCAGCCGTCAAGCTTTTCATAAGCCTTTCCAAAAGATTTATAACACTCTTCCGCTTCTTTTCTATCATAGACGCGCTCGCCATACGGAGGATTAGTCACGATAGTTCCGTTTTTATAATCTGAAAAAAAATATTTTACGTCCTTAACTTCAAAGCGAATTTTATCTTTTAGTCCTGCGCGTTCAGCATGTCTTTTAGCTAGCGCGATAGCTTTTGAATCAATATCCGAAGCATAAAACTCGATTTTTCTATCTCTATTTTCTTTGTCTTTTGCCTCTGTAAAGGCATTATCGAATATTCTTTGGTCAAAGTTTTTCCAATCGTTAAAAGCAAATCTTCTACCTATTCCGCCCGCAATATCTAAAGCGATTTTCGCGCCCTCTATTGCTATCGTACCAGAACCGCAAAACGGGTCTGCAAACGGCCTATCTTTATAAAAATCACTAAGTAGCAATAAAGATGAGGCAAGAGTTTCTTTAATGGGCGCAATGCCAACGTAATCGCGATAACCGCGTTTATGCAGTCCTATTCCGCTTGTGTTAAGGTATAAGCATACTGTATCTTTAAATATTGAAAACTCCACGTGATAGTCTGCACCGTTCTCTAAAAGACGATTTGTTTTATAATAAGTACAAAGTCTATCCGCAATAGCCTTTTTAATTATTGCCTGACAAGAAGATATTGCAAAAAGCTTACTTTTAACGCATTTTCCGTTTACAGTAATCTTTGCATTTTCGGGAAAAAATTGTTCTAATTTTAAATTCTTGACTCCATCAAAAAGTTCGTCAAAAGTCGTAGCCACAAATTCAGTGAGTTTAATATAAACCCTATCAATAGAGCGCATGAAAATATTACACCTTGCGATGGCTAACATATCACCATTGAAAGTTAACGAGCCATTGAGTGCAGGCGCATCTTCATATCCCAAACGCTTCAATTCACTTTTAACAACCTTTTCCACTCCCGAAGCACAGGTAACTGTAACGGGAAAAGATTCAGGTAAATAATTAAACCTTTCCATGATTTTAATTTTAAACAAATTCTTTGTTTTTTGCAAGCGTTTATACAAAATAATTTACTTATGATATTAATTAAGATTTTTAACTAAATAAAAGTAGTTTACATTTCTATTTATCTTATCTTCACATTTGACAAATATGTATATATTTGTTAAAATGTATATCGGTGGGAGTTTTGTATTTTGAAAGAAAAATTATTACATAAAATGCGTGTGAAAAGACCTTTTGAAAAGGCAGATATTATTATTTACGGCGTATGTTTAGCTCTAATAATCATATTATTTTTATCGGTTTTTTTATTAAAAAGTGACGATGAAAACACAGGCTTTAAAGTGACCGTTGACGGAAAGGTGGCAGTTACTTTTGAATTTAATAAAGACATAACCGTTGAGCCCGCTTTTAACGATTTGGTAACAATTGATAAAAATGAAAACTTCATTTCGGTTAAGTTACTCACTTTAGACAAAAATGGATATAACGTTATTGTGTTTGACTTAGAGAGAAAAACCGCAAAAATAACGGAGAGCAACTGTTCGTCATCAAAAGACTGCGTGCATTTCCCCGAAATAAAAGCAAGCGGAACAATATACTGTGCACCCCATCAGCTAAAAGTTGCACCACTATCAGAAAAATTTAAATCGCCAATAGCCGGTGAGATATGAGAAATACTAAGATTTTAAAAATATGTCTTGCAGGCGTGTTTTCCGCCCTCGCAACACTGACCTTTATGTTGGAAAATTTATTTCCGCCAATAATTTTACCCGGTGCAAGAATGGGTCTTTCGCACGTATTCATACTTTTATCGGTATTAGTGCTGGGGAGTTGGTACGGCGTTATTGTTCTTTTGATAAAAACTATAGTAGGAAGTCTTTTTTCTGGGAATATATCGGCTATAATGTATTCAATTCCTTCGGGAATAATATCATTAGCAGTAGAAATAGTATTGTTATATACAATTAAAAATATAAGTCTTCTTTCAATAAGCGTACTAGGTGCAATATTAAACGTAATCATTCAAACATCGGTGTTTTGTTTATTAACAGGCACGGTGGAGTTTTTTATTTTTATACCATATTTAGCACTTATAAGCGCTGTTTCCGGCTTAATAGTTGGATTTATTTTATATTTAATAATAAAAAAACTTCCAGTAAATTTTTTATAAGGAAGTTTAACATAAGGAGAAAAAATTGAGTATTAGAAAAGGAAAACGTTATCCATACGGAATACACGTTCCGGACATGAAAGATTTGTGTGCTGAAAATAAAATAATAAAAATGCCTGCACCTAAAAAGGTGTACATAAGTATGTCACAGCATATTGGCGCGCCTGCTATTCCAATAGTGAACGTTGGAGATAAAGTTACAAAAAGACAACTAATCGGAAAGGAAAGCGGAATGATTTCCGCCAACGTTTTTTCTTCAATCTGCGGTACGGTTACTGCAATTGAAGATATTGTTACGGCAAGCGGGTTAAAGATGAAACACGTTGTAATTGAAAACGACGGTAGAGATGAAGAAGTTTTCTTTGATAACATAGAAAATTTCGAGCCTAAAACCATTATCGAGCGTATACGTCTTGCGGGAATCGTTGGTCTTGGCGGAGCAGGTTTTCCGACTGCGGTCAAACTTTCCCCCACCACTAAACTAGATACGCTAATAATTAACGGTGCAGAGTGTGAGCCTTATCTTAACTGTGACTATCGATTAATGATTGAAAATACCGAAGACATATATAGGGGTGCTAAATACTGTGGCATGGCACTTGGTATAAAGAAAATAATTATAGGTATCGAGGCAAACAAACCAAAAGCAATCGAGGCTTTTTCTAAATATCACGATATTGAAGTAGTCGTACTAAAAAAACAATACCCGATGGGTAGTGAAAAGCATTTGATTTACTGCACTACAAACAGAAAAGTTCCTATTGGGAAAATGCCTTTCGACGTTGGCTGTTGCGTTCAAAACATAAAGACGATTATTGCAATTAAACACGCTATAGAGGACAACAAAGCATTATCTTCAACCGTGCTTACGGTAAGTGGCGGTGGGATTAAAGAGCCGAAAAATTTGCGTATTCAAATAGGTACGCCTTTAGAAGATATAATTGAATTTTGTGGCGGACTTGTAGGAGAAACAGTCAAGATTATTGCAGGCGGGCCTATGATGGGTAAAGTCATGATAGGCACTAATTCATATACTAGAAAAACTAATTCGGGATATTTGTTCCTTACTAAAGAAGAAACTTGTCTAAAAAAGCCCACCAACTGCATAAATTGCGGTGTGTGCGCTAAAAACTGTCCAATGCGACTTATGCCTATGTATATAGAAAGTTACTCACTTGCAGGCGACTACGCTAACGCGGAAAAATACGGTGCAATGAACTGTATTGAATGCGGTTCTTGCGCTTATAATTGTCCGGCTAAGCGCCCTCTTGTTCAAAGTATTTCTATGGCAAAAACCAAAATAAAGGAGATGAAACAAAATGGCAGATAGAGTTTTAAAATTTTCTTCCTCTCCCCACGTTAAAGCTCCGAAAACCACGAAAGCAATTATGCTTCACGTTTGTATTGCACTAATGCCCGCATGCATAATGGGTGTCGTTCTTTTTGGATTAAAAGCGCTTTTACTTCTCTGTTTATCACTTGTAAGTGCAGTTTTAAGCGAAGTTATATATCTTTTAATCACGGGACAAGCAATCAAAGAAATCATCAAAGATTTTGATTTTTCCTCTTGTGTGACAGGACTTTTACTTGGAATGTCGATAGGCACAAACTATCCGTGGTATGCACCCGTATTAGGCAGTATGTTTGCAGTAATCGTTGTAAAAATGCTCTTTGGCGGAACAGGTAAAAACCTTGTTAATCCAGCTGTCACGGGCAGAATTTTCGTATTTATGTCTTTCCAAACAGTGGTTAGTGCTTGGGCAATCCCTTCAATATTAAGCTTATCTGGTGCAGAAGTTACTACCGGCGCAACGATTTTGACAGGGCTAACTAGTAAGGAAATATTTGGACTTTTAGATGCAAAAAACTCCACTCTCCCCGCCCTTTCTAATTTAGATATGCTTTTAGGCGCAGGAGTTATGGGTTGCATCGGTGAAACTTGCAAACTCGCGCTTATAATCGGCGGTATATATTTAGCTGTTACAGGAATTATAAATATTGGATACCCAATAATATACATAGCAGTTACAGGTTTATTTGCAGTTGTGCTTAATAAGTTTAATTTTGCATACTTTTTACCATCCATTCTTTCAGGCGGTCTAATACTAGGTGCAATTTTCATGGCAACAGACTACACAACTACACCCAACACTACACTAGGCAATATAATTTATTTTATCGCTCTCGGGTTGGTAACGGCTATTTTAAGACAAGCAACACACATGGAAGTAGTTTCGTTCGCAATACTTTTAATGAATTTGTTCGTTCCTTTGATAGATAAATTTATTATCAACAAGCCCTTTGGTTATAAAAAAGAAAAAAAGATAAAGGGAGCTTAAAATATGAAAAGGTTTTTTAAAAGCGACTGGTTTAAATGCACCGCAGTATTACTTGGTCTTTTAATAATTTTTAGCGGAACTTTAGCCGTGCTTAACGACGTTTTATTCGTCACAGCAAAGGAAAGAACCGACAGGGCAATTAAAAAAATTTATGGCTCAGTACCAGACTATTCGGTTGAACTAGACTTCGATGTTAACCAAGAAAAAATCGAAAACGATTACGGATGTATTTACAAAATATATCAAGTCGGCGAAGATATACTTTTTAAATCGACGGGAATTAACGGATATAAAGGCGGAACGATAAGTTTGTGGATTCAAGTAATAAAAGCTGAAGGCCATTATAAGATTGAAAAAATTATTTTAGACGGTTATGAAAAGCAAACGCTTATGAGTAAATTTTCCACTAGTTATTTTAATGGCTTTATTCTAGACGTAACCGAAGCTTATGAAAAAAGTGATTTTATATTTTCGCCAAAAATTGACGCGTCGGGGCGTAAAAATCCTATGAGTGGTGCAACTTACAGTGCCAACGCAGCTTGTAACGCGGTAAACTGTGTTCTTTTGTATCTAGGGGGAATTGTGTAATGAAAACAAATTTTAAGAAAATAGCAAAAGACGGGATATTAACTAATAACCCCACGTTAAAACTTGTTTTAGGCACTTGCCCTACCTTAGCTTTAACCACTATGGCAAAAAACGGAATCGGCATGGGCGCGGCGGTTACTTTCGTTTTAATCTGTAGCAACGTGCTCATTTCTTTACTTAGAAAAATAATACCTAATCAAGTGAGAATACCTGCATACGTTCTTATTATTGCAACTTTCGTTACCATTGTTAGGCTTCTTTTAGATAAACTAATCCCTGAAATTTACGACAGCTTAGGGCTTTATCTTCCACTTATAGTTGTAAACTGTGTAATACTTGCTAGAGCAGAAAGCTTTGCGAGTAAAAACGGGGTTTTATCCTCAGCCGCAGACGGCTTATTTATGGGACTTGGTTTCACCATCGCGCTTACGATTATGGGTGCGTTTAGAGAAATTTTGGGTAGCGGAATGATTTTCGGCATTAAACTTTGGGACTTCCAAATCGGATTTTTCGCACAAAGTGCGGGTGCTTTCTTTACGTACGGCGTTTTCATCGCTTTGTTCGCATTTTTTTCAACACTTGTTGAAAAAAAGAAAAAACAAAAAAGACTTGCCATAAACGAACAAGGTGCGGAGGTGTAATATGGAATATTTAATGATTGTAGTCTCTGCAATATTTATAAATAACTTTGTCGTAGTACAATTTTTGGGAATATGCCCTTTCCTAGGCGTTTCTAAAGATTTTAAGAGTGCACTCGGCATGGGGCTTGCAGTAACGTTTGTTATGACACTGACCTGCCTTATTACATACCCTATTTATACATTCATTTTGCAACCGCTCGATTTAGAGTATATGGAAATAATCGTGTTTATTTTCGTCATTGCCTCTTTGGTTCAAATGATTGAAATGGCACTTAAAAAGTTTTCTCCAACACTTTATAACGCAATGGGAATTTATCTTCCGCTTATAACTACAAACTGCGCTGTTTTAGGCGTTGCAGAATTAGTTATTGATTCTGCTCAAATAGCGTCTCTAATCAATATTGCTAAAGATAGTATGAATATGGGTTATGCGGTTTTGTATGGACTTTTTGCAGGACTTGGCTTTACTCTTTCTATAGTTTTAATGAGTGGTATGCGTGAAAAAATTGCCAGACTTAAAATAGCGAAATGCTTAAAAGGGTTCCCTATTGCAATGATTACGGCTTGTTTTATAGCAATGGCATTTTACGTGTTCGCACTTATATAAGGAGAAAAAATAATGTTTAATCTCTTACTTAGACCAATTAACGTCCAATCTTTATTTACTGTTCTAGGTATTGTTGCGGTTATAGCAATCATATTCGCAGTTTTAATTGTATTAGTATCAAAGTTGTGTTTCGTTAAAGAAGATGAAAGAACAAAAGCAATATCCGAACATTTAGCGGGTGCAAACTGCGGTGGTTGTGGCTATGCTGGCTGTGCCGACTATGCAAAAGCCCTTGCCGAAGGTAAAGCAACGATTAACGATTGCGGAGCTACTTCTTGTGAATCTAAAGAGGAAATTGCTAAAATATTAGGAGTTCCCTTTAGTGCGTCCGCACAAATGTTTGCTGTAATAAAGTGCGCTGGCGGTAACAACGCAAAAGATAAATTTGACTACATTGGAAATAAAGGCTGTGATTTTCAAAACGCTTGTCAAGGCGGTAAAAAACTTTGTGCTGAGGGTTGTCTTGGCGACGGAACTTGCGCCTTAGTTTGTTCAAACGACGGCATTAAAGTCTTTGACGGAGTGGCTAAAACTGATAAATCGCTCTGTACAGCTTGTGGTGCTTGCGTCAAAAAATGTCCCAAACACATTATTGAATTGATACCCGTAAATGCAAAAGTGTACGTTGCATGCTCAACAAAATGCCGTGGCAAAGACGTGATGGGCGCATGCACGGTCGGTTGTATTGCATGTGGACTTTGCGCAAAAAATTGTCCGAAAAATGCAATAACAATGGTCAACAACCTCCCTGTTATTGATTATGAAAAATGTAGCGGTTGTCTAACCTGTGTCGCGAAATGCCCTAGAAAAACTATTAAAGAAATTTAATTATTCTAAAAAAACAAACAGCCTTGTTCATTACGTTCAAGGCTGTTTTTAACTGAAATTTTTATAGTTTTATTTGACTTAAAATGTTTTTATCTAAATCTTTTAAGAACATTTCTCCGCTCTCTAAAATAATAAAGCTGTTTGGAGTTCGATTTTTAGGTAATGACATAGAACCTGCATTTGCAAAGACCACGTCGTCAATCTTCTCAATAAATCCCGTATGAAAATGTCCGTAAACTACCGCGTCAAATTTAGTCTTTGGTTTTTTATCTTTATTATAAACGTGTCCATGTGTACAAAGTACAGTTTTACCTCCGCTCAACAACACGACCTCTTCAACAAAATCAAAATCAGAAATCATGGTGTCAACCTGGCTGTCACAATTTCCTTTAACCACTAAAATTTTTTCTTTAATAGCGTTAAGTTTTTCTGCAACTTTAAGTGGCGCATAATCTTCAGGAAGTGGATTTCTAGGTCCGTGATTATATATATCTCCAAGCAACACAAGAATATTTGCCTTTTCTTCCTTAAAAATTTTTAATAATTTTACGGTATAGAAATTCGAACCGTGTATATCTGATGCTATTAAATATTTCATAACTGCTCCTTATTTATAAGGTCAAAAACAACTTCTCTTGCAAGCAATAATCCAGCACTTGCTGGAACAAAAATCATGCTGGGAGGAGCTGTTCTATCTTTTCCTTTCTTCTCAGTCTTTTCTCCGTCAGCAACAACGTTTTTTTCCTCAGAATAAACGACTTTAACCCCTTTTATCCCGCGTTCTTTAAGTTCTTTTCTCATAACGCGCGCAAGAGGACAACCCTTAGTCTTTTCTATATCCTCGACTTTTAGCATGGTCGGGTTTGTTTTTCCACCAGTGCCCATACAAGATATAATAGGTATACGAGCTTCTTTTGCTCTTTTGATTATTTCAATCTTTGCAGACACAGTATCTACTGCATCGACAATATAATCAAACTCGTCAAAGCTATAATCTCCTGCTGTTTCCGGAAGATAAAACACTTTATGCCCCACTATCTTTAAGTCGGGATTTATAGATAAAAGGCGGTCAGTCACCGCCTTAATTTTATCTTGCCCCACAGTCAACGTAGTCGCGATAATTTGACGGTTTATATTTGATAAAGCAACCTTATCGTTATCAAATAAAGTTATTTTACCTATTCCGCTCCTAGCAAGTGCTTCGGCAGTATATCCACCGACTCCGCCCACGCCAAAAATCGCAACCGACGAATTTTGTAGTATATTAAAATTTTCACTGCCAATAAGCAGTTTAACTCTATTAAACTTATCCATTATAAAAGGTGTATTCCCTGCTTAGCATTTTCTTCTATACACTCATCCGCCCAAACTGATGACTGAACTTCGCCAATATGCGCTTTATGCAAGAAAAACATACACAACCTAGACTGACCAATACCACCACCTATTGTAAGTGGAAGTTTCCCTGAAATTATATCCTTGCAATATGGATTATCAAGCTTATTTAATTCGCCTTTTTTCTTTAGCTGTTTAACTAAGCTGTCAGCATCAACTCTAATACCCATAGAAGAAATCTCAAGCGCTAAATCCAAAACGTCGTACCATAAAATAATATCGCCGTTAAGTTTCCAATCGTCATAGTCTGCCGCTCTTCCATCGTGTGGCTGACCGTCTTTTAACGGCCAACCAATTTTATAAAGGAAAATTGCGCCATACTTTTTTGCAGCTGCTTTTTCTCTTTCTTTTCTAGATAAATCAGGATATTCTTTTTCTAGCTCTAAAGTGGAGATAAAAGTTATTTGCTCTGGCAGATTATTATTAATTTCTGGATACTTTTTACTAACCGAAACAGCAAGTTTTTTCAAAGCTTTATAAATACTTTTGACCGTCTTTTTAAGATATGTAAGCGTGCGGTCATCTTTATTTATAATCTTTTCCCAGTCCCACTGGTCAACGTAAACAGAATGAATAGCATCCAAATCTTCGTCACGGCGAATAGCATTCATGTCCGTATAAAGACCTGTTTCAGGCTCAAAACCGTATTTAGCTAGTGCCATGCGCTTCCATTTTGCAAGAGATTGAACGATTTCAACTTCCTTTTTTAGAGTTAAAATATCAAATTTTACTGCGCGTTCGAAACCGTTTAAGTTATCGTTAAGACCGGTTTCCGGCTGAACGAAAAGAGGTGCAGACACCCTTGTAAGCTTTAGAACTTTTGCAAGTTCTTTCTCAAACGTATCTTTAATAAACTTTATTGCTATTTCCGTTTCAAGCAAGTTAAGCTTTGAAGTATACATTTATTTAATTACTCCTTCATATAAGGGATATTTATCTATTAGTTTTTTAACTTCTGCACGTACAAAATCAAACGCTTGTTCTTTCTTATTAATAATTTCAGTAATAAGTTCAGCAATTTTTCTACAATCGTCTTCTTTAAAGCCACGCGTGGTAACGCTAGGAGTGCCAATACGCACACCACTGGTAACAAACGGTTTTTGCTTATCAAAAGGAATAGCATTCTTATTTAAAGTAATGTTCACTTCATCGAGAAGATGCTCAAGTTCCTTACCCGTTATATCCTTATCAGATAAATCTAAAAGCATAAGGTGGTTATCAGTGCCACCAGAAACGAGTTTCACACCGAGTTCTAAAAATCTTTCGCTCATTGCCTTAGCATTCTTTAAAATTTGTTCTTGATAAGTCTTAAATTCAGGCTTTAATGCTTCGCCAAAAGCGATTGCTTTTGCTGCGATGATATGCATCAAAGGACCACCTTGAGTTCCGGGGAATACCGCTTTATCTATTGCTTTTGCGTATTCTTCTTTACATAAAATCATACCACCTCTAGGACCTCTTAAAGTCTTATGAGTAGTAGTAGTAACAAAATCAGCGTACGGAACAGGACTAGGATGAAGACCGGTTGCAACAAGCCCAGCAATATGTGCGATGTCAACCATCATATAGCAACCCGCCTTATCGCAGATTTCTCTAATTCTCTTAAAGTCTAAAATTCTAGGATATGCACTAGCACCACATACGAATATGTTTGGTTTAACTTCTAAAACGCTCTTTTCCAAGTCGTCGTAATCGATTGCACCCGTCTCTTCTTTAACGCCGTAACCAACCGCGTTAAAATATTTACCAGAAACGGCAACAGGACTACCGTGCGTTAAGTGTCCGCCGTGCGCTAAACTCATACCCATAATTGTATCGCCGGGGTTGAGAACTGCAAAATAAACGGCAAAGTTAGCGTTTGCACCACTGTGAGGTTGCACGTTTGCGTGCTCTGCTCCAAACAATTTTTTAGCGCGTTCAATAGCAAGATTTTCCACTATGTCAACACATTGACAACCACCATAATATCTGTGTTCGGGATACCCCTCTGCATACTTATTAGTAAGCATGCTTCCAGCTGCTATCATAACGTTCTCAGAAACAAAGTTTTCGCTTGCAATAAGCTCGATATTATTTCTTTGACGAACAAGTTCCTTTTGTAGACCTTCATACACCTCGGGGTCTGCTAACTTAATAGAAGTTAAATCAATCATTTTATTTCTCCTTTGCAAAATACGTTAAAATATTTTTTTATATATGTTTAATTATCATTTCAGAAAGCTGTGCTTTAGTAGAAAGTCCAACAGACTTCTCAACCAACTCTCCCTCTTTGATAAGTAAAAGCGTTGGAATTGATAAAATACCGAATTCTTTAGCTATATCGGGATTTTGGTCCACGTCTACTTTTATAATCTCTACTTTATCATTCACTTCCTCTTTAAACTCGTGAAGTATAGGCGACTGCATTTTACAAGGCCCACACCAGGTCGCATAAAAATCTACGAGTACCAATTTATTATCTAAAAGTATTTGCGCAAATTCTTCTTTGCCTAAAATTTCTTTTATATCATTCATCTTTATTTTCTCCTTTATTTTTAACAATACTAATTATATGCGGACAAAAATCTTTCCTTTTTTTTAGGCTCTTATCTATAACCGCTAAAATAGTATACCACAAAACTAAAAATATTACACTAAAAATAAGCAACCAAATTTCATTACTGAAAAAAGAATATGTAATCGCACACGCAATGCCTATTAGAATAAGCGGAACTAAAAACACCAAAAACGCACTAAGTAGTTTTGTGTCCTTTCCCAGCTCAACAATAACCGCGTCGCCTTGTTTTGCCCCCGCGTCGTTTACAGCGTTTAATTCAATGCTGTTTGCATTTTTGGGAAACATACATAGCCCGCACTTACTACACTCGTCTTTTTTGTCGACTTTAACTACAGCCCTGTCTTTATTAACTTTTGTAACAACACCTAGTTCTTTCATCTAACAAACTCAATGAATTTATCAAAGGAAACGTCAGTTTCCGTACCTTCATGCATATTTTTAACTCTAACCACACCGGACGAGAGCTCGTTTGAGCCTATAACGGCAACAAACTTCGCGCCTATTTTATCGGCGTATTTAAACTGTGCTTTAATTCCCCTTCCCATGTGGTCAAAATCTGCACATATTCCTTCGGCTCTAAGTTTACAAGTGAGTTCAAATGCCTTAACCAACTCATCTTCGCCCATCGGTGCAAGATATACTCTAACTTTATTGGGGTTTTCTATTTGTTTATTGGTATTTTCAAGCAACATTAATATTCTCTCAATGCCCACCGCAAAGCCTATGCCAGGCACGTCTTGTCCACCAAGCTGTGCAATAAGCCCGTCGTATCTTCCACCGCCACAAACGGTGCCTTGCGCACCAATATTTTCAGAAACAAACTCAAAAACAGTTCTAGTATAATAATCAAGTCCGCGCACTATATTCGGATTAATTTTATAGTTTACGTTAGCAACGTCAAGAAGTTTTTTAACCGTTTCAAGATGGTTAGAACAATCTTCACATATATAATCTAAAATTTTGGGCGCGCCCTCGTTAATCTTTTTACACTCGTCGTTTTTGCAGTCTAAAATACGCAATGGGTTTTTGTTAAGCCTATCTTTACATAGAGCACATAATCCATCGTATCTATCATTGAAATAATCTTTCAAAGCTTTTTCATATTTTTTTCTACATTCCTTACAACCAATGCTATTAATGTATAAAACAACGTTTTCTATGCCGACGCTTTCTAAAAACGTTTTTGCTAAAATAATAACTTCAGCATCAATATCTGCGCTCTTAGCCCCTAAAAATTCCACGCCAAATTGGTGAAACTCACGCAGTCTCCCGGCTTGCGGACGCTCGTAGCGGAAACATTGAGTAATGTAAAAAAGTTTTGCAGGAAGAACGCTGTTGCTAAGCCCATTCTCAACGAATGCTCTTGCAACCCCTGCCGTTCCTTCGGGTTTTAATGTTATAGACCTACCGCCTTTATCGTTAAAAGTATACATTTCCTTATTTACGATGTCGGTTGTCTCTCCAACTCCGCGCAAAAACACTTCGGTGTGTTCAAACGTCGGTGTTCTAATCTCGCTTGCACCGAAAACTTTGGCAGTATCTCTTGCCTTGCTTTCAACAAACTGCCACTTATAACTATCTTGTGGAAGTACGTCTTTAGTTCCTTTAGGTACGTTTATCATATCTGTTTTTTCCTTAAAGAATGAATTTTTTGAGGTCTTTAATTTTTGTATCGCCACCGAGTTTATCGGCAACGTACTTTCTGTCTATAATAATTTCTTGTTGTTTGTCTCCACACGCTTCGTAAGATATTTCTTCAATAAGATTTTCCATAACCGTATGAAGTCTTCTAGCTCCAATATCTTCTCTTGTAGCATTCATATCCTCTGCAATGCGGGCTATTTCATCAATAGCCGTATCGGTAAACTTAAGTTCTACCCCGTCAACCTTTAAGAGCATTGCATATTGCAAAGTAATAGCGTTTTGAGGAGTAGTCAATATCTTAACGAAATCTTCTTTTGAAAGACTATTGAGTTCAACCAATATCGGAAATCTACCTTGAAGTTCAGGAATTAAATCGGATACTTTTGAAACGTGGAAAGCCCCCGCCGCAATAAATAAAATATAATCTGTCTTTATCGCACCGTATTTAGTCATAACGGTAGAGCCTTCAACAATAGGTAAAATATCCCTTTGAACGCCCTCTCTAGAAACGTCTTGTCCACCGCTCTTATTTCCTTTGGCAGCGATTTTATCAATTTCGTCAATAAAGATTATCCCCTCGTTTTCCGCACGGCGTATAGCCTCTTCATTAACAGAATCGTTATCGATTAACTTATCCGCCTCTTCTTGCAACAATATTTTTCTTGCCTCTTTAACCGAAAGCTTGCGTTTCTTTCTCTTTTTTGGCATTATATCGCCAAATATACTACCAATACTTATTTCCGCTCCACCCGGAACTAATTCCATAGGTTTTGGGTTATCGGCAATTTCCACTTCGATAACTTCGTTATCATAATAGCCTTTTTTAAGACCTTCCGCAATATTTTTTTCAAAAATATCTTGCGGAGTTTCGCCTTTATCTAGACGACGAACTTCTGCTAAAATCTTAACGAGTTTTGAGTCAACTATAGTGCCTGCCTTTTCTGTAACCTTGTTAAAACGCTCTTGCTTAACCAGTCTAACAGAACACTCAACTAAATCCCTTATCATGGATTCAACGTCTCTGCCAACGTAACCCACTTCTGTATATTTAGTCGCTTCAACTTTAACAAAAGGTGCACCGACAAGCTTTGCAAGTCGCCTTGCTATCTCCGTCTTACCTACACCTGTAGGCCCTTTCATAATTATATTTTTTGGAGTTATTTCTTCCATTTCTTCAATGGAAAGTTGACTTCTTCTGTATCTATTGCGAAGCGCGATAGCAACCGCCTTTTTCGCCCCGTCTTGACCGATAATATATTTATCAAGCTCTGCTACTATTTGTTTTGGACTTAAATTCATATTTCGCCCCCTTGTAATACTTCGCAAGTAATGTTATCATTTGTAAATACACAAATCTCACTTGCAATTTTAAGAGATTTTTTAACAATTTCTTCTGCCGAGTAGTCGGTTTCTTGGCGGAGTGCTCTTGCAGCCGCCAAAGCATAATTTCCACCGCTTCCGATAGCACATACGCCCCCGTCCGGTTCAATAACTTCTCCAGTTCCTGAAACGACTAACAACGTATCTTTATCGGCAGTTATCATCATTGCCTCAAGCTTTCTAGCCTTGTCGCTTCTCCATAACTCTGCTAATTCAACCGCACTTCTCATTAAATTACCTGAATATTTATTCAGCATTTCTTCAAAACGCTCGGTAAGAGTAAACGCATCGGAAACCGAGCCTGCAAAGCCCAAAATAACCTTTCCGTCGTAAATACGGCGTACTTTCACTGCATTGTTTTTAAATATAACCGACTGCGACATAGTTACTTGACCGTCGCCAGCGATTGCGGTTTTACCATCTTTTTTAACCGCGCAAATTGTCGTTCCTCTAAATTCAATCATTATTAATCTCCTTAATAAACTCAGTCACCGCACTAATGCTTCTTTCAGCAAGCGCGTGCTTTCTTTGTGATTTATCTTTAATAATTCTATTTAACGGTGGCAAAATACCAAAGTTTGCATTCATTGGCTCAAAATCTTTATTTTCAGTAGTAATATGTTTAGCCAGCGCACCGAGAACGCTATTTTCTGAAATAAAAACCTCTCTTTTGCCCTTAATTTTTCTCTCTAAATATATAGCGGACATTAATCCACTCGCAGCGCTCTCAACGTAACCTTCAACTCCGGTAATTTGACCTGCAAAATAGGTTTTAGGATATTCTTTTAACGAATAGTCGACACTTAAAAATTTAGGCGAATTTATAAAAGTATTTCTATGCATTACTCCGTAACGCAAAAATTCCGCATTTTTTAGTGCAGGAATTAAAGAAAACACTCGCTTTTGTTCACCCCACAACAAATTAGTTTGAAACCCAACTAAGTTATACATATTGCCGTTCACATCTTCTTTTCTTAGTTGTAAACACGCATACGCCCATCTTCCTGTTTTAGGGTTTGTTAGACCAACCGGCTTAAGTGGTCCAAAGCGCAAAGTGTCAATTCCACGCTCAGCCATAACCTCAATCGGCATACAGCCTTCAAAGACCGCAGTCGATTCAAAGCCGTGCATTTGCGCGCGCTTTGCATTCCTTAACTCGTCAATAAATTCTAAGTATTGCTCTTTGTCCATTGGACAGTTTATATGGTCACCATTTCCTTTATCGTACCTATCTCCAAAAAAGGCGTTATCCATATCAATACTTTCAAAATCAACGATTGGTGCGGATGCGTCATAAAAAGCTAGTCCGTCTCCGACTATTTTACTAATATTTTGAGACAGTGCATCCGTTGTAAGAGGTCCACTGGCTATAATAGAATATTCATCAAAATCAATCTCAGTAACTTCTTCAGAATAAATCTTGATGTTTTTATGTTGCTTTAACTTTTCGGTTATTAAAGCCGAAAACTTTTCTCTGTCGACCGCTAATGCGTTACCCGCAGGAACTCTAGTTAAGTCAGCTACCGAAATAATCATAGAGCCTAAAAGACGCATTTCTTCTTTTAATAAGCCTGCCGCGTTACCAAAAACGTCGTTACTTTTAAGCGAATTAGAGCAAACTAATTCACCATAATTTCCACTGTGATGTGCTGGCGTAAACTTTTTAGGCTTAATATCGAAAAGCTCGACGTTTACGCCTCTTTCTGCTAAATAATAAGCCGCTTCCGCTCCGGCAAGCCCAGCACCGATAATTTTAACTTTCTGCATTATTTTTTAGTATATTTACAATTCTTTCCTGAGCACTTAACCTTTCCGTCTACACTTATAAGATAACTTCCGCATTCAGGACACTTCTCCCCAGTCGGTATATCCCAACTCATAAACTTACAACCCGGATAATTTGAACATCCGTAAAAGAGTTTTCCACCTCGACTAGTCATCTTTTTAGTGGGCTTACCACATTCTGGGCAAACGCCAACAGATTCAGTCATACTTACCGTATTTTTACATTTTGGGTAATTTGAACATGCTAAAAATTTTCCAAACTTACCTTCTCTTTCAACCATCATTCCACCACACTTTGGACAAATCTTATCCGTGGGAATGACCACTTTTTCGTTTACTGCTTTTATGTTTTGACAGTTAGGATAATTAGAGCACGCATAATAGTTACCATATCTTCCGCTATTGATAATCATTGGCGCACCGCATTTTTCACACAGAACGCTTGTGATTTTCGCATTCCTCAATTGCTCCTCAAAAGGTCCGTAAAAGTTTGCGACGAGTTTTCTCCAATCCTTACCGCCCTCGCCTATATCGTCAAGGTCGTCCTCCATTTTAGCTGTAAAGGAAATATCCATAATATTAGGAAAATATTTAACTAAAAAGTCTATTAGTTCATAACTTATTGAATTGGGAATAAGATATTTTTTTTCTTTTTTCACGTACTCACGCTTTTTATCAGAAAGCTTTGCCATAATTGTAGCGTAAGTTGAAGGTCTACCAATCCCTTTGTCTTCCATACTTTTAATTAACGTAGCTTCGGTATAGCGTGTCGGAGGCTTGGTAAATTTTTGCTCTTTAGATAAAGCGTTAAGTTTTAGTCCCTCGCTTACTGAAAGTGCCGGTAAAAGAGCGTTACCGCTATCATCGTCTTCTTCCTTTTTGGTGTCGTCGTAAACAGCTGTATAACCTTTAAAAATCAAGGTTTTTCCACTAGTTTTAAGACCATATTCACCACATGCAACCTCAACCGATACGCTATCGTACTTAGCTTCAGCCATTTGCGAAGCAATAAAGCGGTCGTAAATGAGCTTATATAACTTATATTGATTTTTGTCAAGTATATCTTGTACGCTTTCAGGCGTCCTATTTATATCGATTGGACGAATTGCTTCGTGCGCGTCTTGCGCGTCTTTTTTAGAACGATAAACGTTTGGTTTAGAAGGCACGTATTCCTCGCCGTACTCAGAACGGATATAATCTAGCGCGCTAAATTGCGCCTCTTGAGATACTCTTACAGAGTCCGTTCTCATATAAGTAATAAGCGCGATGTGCCCACGCGGTGTTTCCACACCTTCGTAAAGGCGTTGCGCCACTTGCATAACTTGTGGAGCTGTCAAATTTAATCTTATTGAACCGTCTTGTTGCAAAGTACTTGTAATATATGGCGCGGGAGCGTGTGATTTCATAACCGCACGCTTTACGTCTTTAACGTAAATAGGATTGCTCTTTATAAATCTTTCAACGTCTTGCGCTTCTTGTTCACAAGCGGGCTTATATTTTTTTCCCGCCTTTTCAACAAGCAGAACTTTAAAATTACTCTTTCCATTGGGCTCAACGTCGGCTTTTAAGTTCCAATATTCTTGAGGTTTAAATGCCGTTATTTCTCTTTCGCGGTCAACCACCATTTTAAGAGCAACCGACTGCACGCGACCAGCTGAAAGATTTTCATTAAGCCTTGAACTTGCAGCAGGTGAAATACTGTATCCAACTATGCGGTCTAGCACTCTTCTAGCCTGCTGAGCGTCTACTAAATTTTTATCAATTTTTCTGGGATTCTCTAGAGCTTTTTTTACTGCTTTTTCTGAAATCTCGTTAAACTCTATCCTATTAGGTTGATTTTCATCTAACCCTAAAACTTCCGATAAATGCCAAGAAATTGCCTCTCCCTCTCTATCAGGGTCAGTTGCAAGAAAAATTTTATCTGCTTTTTTTGCTAAATTTTCTAGACGCTTTATGTCTTGTTTCTTTTCAGGAGAAATGACGTAATGCGGTTCAAAATTATTAGCAATGCTAACGCCCATATAATTTACGGGCAAGTCCCTAATGTGCCCCTTGGACGCATCAACCTTATAATCGCTTTTTAAGAATTTTTCTATCGTCTTTGCTTTATGTGGTGATTCGACTATAATAAGTTGCATTTATACCTCCAAATTGTTACGGGAAAGCCCGTAAACGTTTCCACTTTTAACTATTACTCCTTTTATCTCAAGCATGGATAAAAAAGGAGTTAACTCAAACACTTTCTTATTAAGCAAAGCACATATTTTTTCCACGTGCAGTTCACCTTCTAAAAGTGTAGATATAATATTTTTCTCTTCTAACGAGAAATTTAATTCTTCCTTAGCTTTATCTTTCCCAAAGTAATTTAATATATCTTCGGGCAAATCACAAAGTATCGCACCCTTCTTGATTAAATCGTTACATCCCTCACCGCAAGGCACACCTACACTGTAAGGAACAGCAAACACTGGCTTACTCGATTGGTCGGCATACTCAGCAGTGTAAAGCGTTCCACTCCTTTTCCCTGCACTCACAACCAACACACCTTTTGAAATTCCAGCAATTATTCTGTTCCGTATGGGAAAATAATATGGCTTAGGAACTGTTTCAGGCGGATATTCAGCTATAACTAGTCCATTTTCCATAACTTTAGATAATAGCTGAGCGTTGCTTTTGGGATAAATATTATCAATCCCACCGGCTATTACTGAAATAGCTTTTCCACCGTTTTCAAGGACGGTATTTAGAACGGCACTGTCAACGCCCTCCGCAATGCCCGTAACCAAAGTAAAACCTGCCGAACACAATTCTTTAGCAAAATTTCCCGTAATTTTTATTGAAAGGGGTAAATTTTTTCTACTTCCTACTACTGCAAAGTTATCCCCACTAAGTAATCTCGTGTCTCCCACACAGTAAAGAACTAACGGCGGACATTCTACATTTAACAAGTCTTTAGGATATTCACTTGAAATAAAGGTAACCGCTTTTATTTTTCGACTTTCTAAACCGGTCAGAACAAAATTTAAATATTCTTTATTAGATGAGCTTACTAAAGTATTGAAGTTTTCTGCACCGATAAGTTTGATAAGGTAGTCTTTATTTTCCTTAAAAATCTTAATTATGCTTTCATTTCCGATAAGCTCTATAATTTTTGTTTTATACTTATATTCAAGACCTAAAAAGCTATCCACCCAAATACAAGCAAGTTCTTCTTTTGTATAATTATTCATCACTAACTGTTACGGTAACTAACTGCTTCTAAAATATGCTCAGGACGTATTTCGTCATACAAGGCCATATCTGCAATAGTCCTTGCTACTTTTATTATTCTACTACGTGCTCTAGGTGATAAATGCAGTATTTCATATGCATTTTTTAAAATATATTCACATTCTTGACTAAGCTTACAATATTTTTTTATTTGACGCTCACCCATGTCACTATTGGTTAAAATGCCGTCCTCTTTAAACCTGTTTTTTTGTATTTCTCTAGTTCTATTAACGCGCGCCCTTACTGTTACAGAATTTTCTTGTTCAGTTTCATCAGAAAGTTCTGCATATTTAACGCTGTCAACTTCCACTTGTATGTCAATTCTGTCAAGTAGCGGACCACTTATTCTAGATTTATATCTTTCTATTTGTTGAGGCGTACAAGTGCAAACTTTATCGCTACTACCATAATTACCACAAGGGCATGGATTCATACTCCCACAAAGCATAAAGTTCGCGGGATATTGAACGCTACCCGATGCTCTAGAAACAGTTATAACTCCGTCTTCTAACGGCTGGCGAAGTGATTCAAGTGTAGACCTAGTGTACTCGGGCATTTCGTCTAAAAACAAAACTCCGTTGTGCGCAAGACTTATCTCTCCCGGTCTTAAGTTGCTACCCCCACCCGTAAGCGCAACGTTTGTTGCTGTATGGTGCGGACTTCTAAATGGCCTAGAAAAAACAATTCCATCCGCATCGTTTATTAACCCGCATACCGAATGTATTTTAGTCGTCTCTAGTGCTTCTTCGAAAGTCATATCCGGCATAATTGTCGGAATACATTTAGCAAGCATAGTTTTTCCCGTTCCAGGAGCGCCCACAAAAAGTAAATTGTGTCCGCCAGAAACAGCAACTTCCAAAGCGCGCTTTGCTACCGCTTGTCCTTTAACAAAACAAAGGTCGGTATCGTATACGCTTTTACAGCCTTTTGCTAAAAACTCATGTTTTTTTATCGGCTCAATTTCCTTTAACCCAGATAAATGGTCGATAACTTCTTTTAAATTATTTAATGCGACGACAGACGCGCCCTCAACGTAAGACGCTTCTATTTCATTATCCTTAGGAATAATAAATTTTTTATATCCAAAAGATAATGCCGATATTATGATAGGCAATACACCGTTTATTCTTCTTAATGAGCCGTCAAGCGAAAGTTCGCCTAACAAAACAATATCCGAAGCATCAGCAATAAGTTGGCCACTTGCCACAAGCACACCTACTGCGAGCGGTAAATCAAGTGCTGACCCCTCTTTCTTTACGTCCGCAGGCGCAAGATTTGCAGTTAACCTACGAGTAGGGACTACCCTACCACTATTTTTTATCGCTGAACGAACGCGTTCTTTAGACTCTTTAACTGCCGTATCAGCAAGTCCAACCACTTCAAAAGCCGGTAAGCCGTTATTGACGTCAACTTCTACACTAACGGGAATTCCCTTTAACCCCAGCAATGCAAAACTGCAAATTTTTGCAATCATCTACCGTATCATCCCTTTGTTTATTAATATCTTCTTTTAAACATACTTAATATTATTTAATTATATAATATTTTAAAGTAAAAGTAAAACGCTTTATAACAAAAAGAATAAAAAAGCCTACGATAAAAAAAGAACTTACCATTTAGGTAAGTCCTTAATCTTTCGTTATTATCTTCTAACTTCTTTAACCTTTGCAGCTTTACCAGTTCTAGCACGTAAATAATAAAGTTTCGCACGGCGAACTTTACCTTTTCTTACAACCTGTATGTCTGCAACCTTTGGTGAGTGAATGGGGAAAGTTTTCTCAACGCCTACACCGAAAGAAATTCTTCTAACGGTAAAGGTTTCTGAAATCCCACCATGCTTTCTAGCGATAACGATTCCTTCAAAAGCTTGTAATCTTTCTCTGTCACCTTCGATAACCTTAATCATTACCTTAACGGTATCACCAACGTTAAATTCGGGAATACTTGTTTTTACGTTTTCCTGATTGATAGCTTCAATAATACTACTCATAATGCTTTTACCTCCGTTTTATTAAACGTTCATTGTCAAATTTTTTGCAAGAGGAACGCCCAAAGCGTTTATTATAATACCACATTTTTTAGATAATAGCAAGCATTTTTACATACTAAATGCATCTAAAATATGATTTATTTCTCCATTTTCTATTTCTATGACGTCAAACCGGCAAATACTGTCCGTTTTATTCTCTTTAACTAAGAATTCTTGTGCCACCTTAAAATATTTTTGTTGTTTTTTAAAGGTAACCGCCTCACTGGGCACACCGAATTCCTGCCCCGAACGCGTTTTCACTTCAACAAATACAATCACACCGTCACTTTCAGCAATCAAATCTATCTCGCCTACGTGGGTTTTATAATTTGTTTTCAGTATTTTATAACCTATTTTCTTCAAATATTCGCCTGCTTTTATTTCGCCGGCTCTACCCAGAAATTTTTTATAAAAGTTTTTCTGTGCAATCTGCAAGGTCCTATCTCCTTGATTTTTTCTATATGACTTTTCGTGCCGTAACCCTTATGCTTTTCAAAGCCGTATTCGGGGAATTCTTTAGCGTATTCCACCATTAAATTATCCCTATAAACCTTTGCTAATATTGACGCACAACCTATCGAATAACTGTTAGCGTCGCCCTTAACAACGTATTCAGCGTTAATGGAAAGATTTGTATCCACGCCGTCAACCAATGTAATATCAGGCTTAACAGTTAATCCGTTTACCGCCTCAGTCATGCATTTTTTTACAGCGTTTAGAATGTTTATACTATCAATTTCTTCCTGATAAATTTCCTTAATAACGTACGCAACCGCCTTACTCTTAATAAGTTCGGCTAATTTTTCACGCTTTTTTTCAGGAATCTTTTTACTGTCGTCCACGCCCTCAATTATATCGTCTAAAGGCATAATGACGGCGGCACACACGACTGGCCCTGCAAGTGGACCTCTTCCAACCTCGTCAACCCCTGCAACCAACTTAAGTCCGTTATTTATATGTTTTCTTTCGTAACTTAATTTATCCATATCAGTCTAAAATAATCTTCCCGATTCTGCCCTTTCTAAAATCGTCTATAATAGCAACCGCACATCTATCGTAATCAAATTCACCACCACGTCGTAAAAATCCACGTCTTATACATATATTATCAAATAGTTCTAAGGTCTCAACGTCAGTGTTTTCTATGCCGTACTTGCTCTTGAGCAAATTAGGATATTTTACTTGAAGTTCTCTTAAAAGTTCAAAAGCCAAGTCGTTGAAATCAATATTAGCATCGTTCATGCTTCCAATATAAGCAAGGTGCTTTGCTAAGGTTTGATTTTCAAACGCGGGTGGCATTGTTCCAGGAGTATCTAAAAGTTCAAGTTCACGAAGCCTTACCCATTGTTTGCCTTTAGTCACGCCAGCTTTATCGCCTGTTATTGCCTTTTTACCACCACAAAGCGCGTTTATTATGGTTGATTTTCCTGTGTTAGGAATACCTGCCACCATAAATCTTATAGGCTTAAAAACGCCCTTTTCTTTGTTGCGCTCTAACTTCTCTTTTAACAAAGAAAACAACTTAGAATACAACAAATCAACAGCACGCTTATCCATTGCGCTAATTGAAACGGTTTCTTTCCCTTCTTTTTTAAATTCAGAAACCGTTCGTAAAACGTCCGAATTTTCAACCAAATCTGTTTTGTTTAGAACGTATAATACTTTTTTATTTAAAAAAAGCTTGTCCAGTTTAGAATTAAGTGAGGCTCTAGGTGCTCTTGCGTCAAGCACAATCATTACCCCATCAACCGCTTTAAGGTTTTCTTCCATCATGCGCATTGCCGCGGTCATATGACCTGGAAACCATTGTAAATGTTGCATAACTACTCCTTACTCATGAGGTCTGGACGGTTTTTAGCCGTAATTTCTTTAGCTCTTTCCGCACGCCATTCGTCTATCTTTTTATGATTTCCACTTCTTAAAACTTCCGGTACTTTAAGTCCCATAAACTCTTGCGGGCGGGTATAATGCGGGTATTCTAGCATACCACTAGCAAAGCTCTCCTGTTTAAGCGACTCTTCGTTTATAACACCATCAATATACCTTGCAACAGCATCAACGACCGCCATTGCGGGTATTTCCCCTCCCGTCAAAACAAAGTCACCAACTGATAATTCTCTATCAATAAAAAGGTCTATTACTCTTTGGTCAACGCCTTCGTAATGTCCACAAAGAAGCAATAATCTATCCAGTTTAGCATACTCTAAAACCATCTTTTGATTAAAAGTCTGCCCTTTTGGAGACATGTAAACTCTCAACGCCTCGTGATTAGGGTCTACAGCCTCAATAGCGCTGGCGATAGGCTGAACCATCATAACCATTCCAGCTCCACCACCAAACGGGGTATCGTCGCACTTTTTGTGCTTATCCTCTGTATAATCTCGGATGTCTACAATGTTAATATCAAGCTTATTGCTGTCAACAGCTCTGCCTATTATACTAGTTTTAAGAGGCGAGAACATCTCCGGAAAAAGAGTTAAAATATCAATCTTCATAGCAAGAAATCTCCGAAAGTCGTTTTTTGTCCACTAAAACTTTTTTATTCTGAACGTCAACATTAATAACTGCGTCTTTTAAGAAAGGAAAACGCAGAATTTTACCGTCTAAACACTTGACCGTGAAAATATCCGTTCTAGCTGAGAACACATCGATAATCTCACCAATTTTTTGTTGTTCTATAAACACTGAGCATCCAATAATATCGGTTATAAAATATCTTCCTTCTTCAAGCGGGATTGCATTCTCTCTTGTAACACGCAAAAACTTACCGCGGAATGTTTCAGCGGTATTTCTATCATTAACACTGTCTAACACAACAAATACCGTATTTCCGGCTATAACAGTATTTAGCACGCGATAAGTGTTGTCGTCAATGATGACTTCTTTTAAATTTTTAAAGCGATTTATATCGTCTGTTAATGGTTGAACTTTAAGTTCTCCACGAATACCTTGCGGTTTGACAATAAGTCCGATTTTTAATGTATCATTCATACTTAACAAGGAAGAAAAACGGGGAAATTATTCCTTTTCCCCGCGTTCTTCAATTTCAATATTGTATTTTTTGTTTTCCTTAACTGAGCCAACGCGCACAAGCGTTCTAAGCGCCTTTGCAATTTTGCCCTTGCGCCCAATAACTTTGCCCATATCCTCAGATGAAAGAATAACGGTTACGGCAACGTTCTTTCCGTCGTCGTTAATTATATACTCTACCTTGTCGGGGTTTTCTGCAAAACGACCGACAACGTACTTAATAAGTTCTATCATAACTGCTCCTTAAATCCCAAATTATTTTGAAGATTTACGTACTTTCGTTTTTGCAGGTGAAAGTTTTGCAGATTTCTCGATAACGCCCTTATTTACGAGGATATTTTTAACCGTTTCAGTAGGTTGAACACCCTTTTTAATCCAATCTTTTGCCTTTTCTACGTCGATAACGATTTCAGCGGGTTGCGCGGTAGGATTGTAGTGACCTACTTTGTCAATGTACGCTCCATCACGTGCGTTTCTCGAATCGGTTACAACGATACGGTAGAATGGTGATTTCTTATCGCCCATTCTGGTCAATCTCATTTTTACTGCCATTTTAGTTTTCTCCTTAAATGTAATTTTATATATTTTATATTTTTTTACTTTTTATAAATTCAAAACACGAACCTATAACGCAATATTTCACATTATATAATTACTTAAAAGCGAAACATTCTATTATTTTTGATTTGTTTCATCATGATTTTGGTCTGCTCAAACTGTTTAATAAGTCTGTTTACTTCTTGAACACTCGTTCCGCTACCCTTTGCAATTCTATTCTTCCTCGAAGAATTTAGAACGGAGGGGTTTTCACGCTCATACATGGTCATGGACTGAATAATTGCTTTTGTCCTAAGCATTTGCTTTTCGTCAATATCCTCTTCACGGATTTTGAACTTTCCGCCCATTCCGGGAAGCATTGCAAGAACGTCTTTTATCCCACCCATTTTACTCATCGTCTCAAACTGAGTCAAATAGTCGTCTAAGGTGAAAGAATTTTCCCTAAACTTTTTCTCCATCTTCTTTGCTTGCTCTTCGGTAACAGCCTCTTGCGCCTTTTCAATAAGTGATAAAACGTCACCCATTCCAAGTATTCGGTTTGCCATTCTATCGGGATAGAAAGGCTCTAAATCACCGAGTTTTTCACCTACTGAACAGAATTTAATAGGTTTGCCCGTGACCGCTTTCATTGATAAAGTTGCACCGCCACGAGTATCGCCGTCAAGCTTAGTTAAAACTAATCCTGTAACCTCTAAACGCTTATTAAAGGTATCTGCAACTTCTACGGCAACTTGACCAGTCATAGAGTCAACTACTAACAATATTTCCGAGGGATTAACTTCTTCTTTGATGTTTTCAAGTTCTTTCATCAAGTCCTCGTCAATTTGAAGTCTACCCGCGGTATCTATAATAACAGTATCAAATCCGTACGATTTAGCGTATGCAACGCCCTCTTTTGCTATTTTTACAGGATTTCCTTGTCCCTTTTCAAAAACGGTACAACCTGCTTTTTCCCCGACAACTTTTAGTTGATTAATTGCCGCAGGACGATAAACGTCACACGCAACTAAAAGAGGTTTTCTACCTTGTTTTTTAAGCATTAAGCCAAGCTTTCCCACAAGCGTTGTTTTACCAGCACCCTGAAGCCCTGCCATCATTATAACTGTGGGCGGATTGGTAAAGTTGAGCTTACTATTACTGCTACCCATAAGAGCTATAAGCTCTTCATTGACAACTTTAATTACCTGTTGCGTGGGGCTTAAACTTTTTAATATTTCTTGGCCAACCGCACGCTCGGAAACCTTAGCAACAAACTCCTTAACGACCTTAATGTTTACGTCTGCTTCTAAAAGTGCGATACGCACTTCTCTCATGGCTGTTTTAATTTCAAGTTCGGTAAGCTTGCCGTGCTTAGTCAATTTACTGAAAATATGATTAAGTTTATCCGATAATCCCGAAAAAAGTGCCATTATCTTTCCAGTATCTCCCTTATAGCAGTTGCGGTTTTTTCATCCTCTATATCGCTAAGAACAATCAAAATCTTATCTTTTTTCTCTTTGATTTTGAGTGCGTTTTCGTATTCATAAAGTTTTTTCTTAACCTTTTTTACAGCATCGTGAACGCTTTGTCTCGTTCCCCCCTCTTCTTCTGCAATCTCCGATAAAGATAAATCGTATAAATAATGCGAAGAAAAAAGTTCCCTCTGTTTTTCTGTTAAAAGTTCTTTATATATTTCAAAAAGTTCTATTAATTCAAAATCTTTTTCCATAATCAAACGAAAAGGTGTAAAACAAAACTGCTTTACACCTTGATATTATATAGAATAAATTCCACCTTGTCAAGCAATTTTGCTTAACAATTTAAATAATTGTTGTTAACCAAAAGATTAACATAAATTTTACTCGTAATTAAAACATTCCGTCTATGAAATCTTTTGCGTCAAAATCTTCTATATCGTCAATTTTTTCGCCCGTTCCAACGAATGCGACTGGGATTTCTAATTCATACGATAAAGAAATTATAAAGCCCCCTTTTGCCGTGCCGTCAAGCTTAGTTAAAATTATGCCGTCTAAACCTACTGCCTCATTAAACACCTCAACTTGATTGTAAGCGTTTTGACCGGTTGTTGCATCTAGTGCAATAAGCTTATAATAATTTGCCTCAGGATACTCGCGTTTAACCACTCTATCCATCTTTTTAAGTTCTTCCATAAGGTTAGTTTTCACGTGCAACCTACCCGCCGTATCAATAATTAAAACGTCGGTTTTTCTTGCTTTAGAAGACTCTATAGCGTCAAAAACAACGGCAGAAGCATCTGCCCCTTCAGAATGTTTTATAATTCTTACTTTAGCCCGCTCTGCCCATACGGAAAGCTGGTCAGCAGCAGCCGCACGGAAAGTATCCGCCGCCGCAATAGTAACGCTTTTACCCTCTTTAACTAGTTTGTTAGCAAGCTTGCCTATCGTTGTAGTTTTGCCCACACCGTTTACACCGACCACCATTATAACGGCAGGCGTTTTGACGGATAGAGCGTCCGCATAGTTAATCGTATCAAAAAGTTCTGTTTTTAACAGTTCGATAACATAATCTTTATCTTTGCATTTTTCTTTAATAGCCGTTTCGCGTATTTCGTCCACTATCTCCATTGTGGTCTTGACCGATACGTCAGCTGAAATTAAAATATCTTCAAGCTCGTCGTAAAAATCATCGCCGATTTTATCTTTTGCGAATAATTCGTTGAGTTTTTTACTTAATCCGTCTCGAGTCTTACTCAAAACCGCTTTTAATTTACTGAATAATCCCATTATTAGTCCTTATAATTTATTTATGCTAAAGTAGAGTCTCCTGTAATTTCTGCAACGTCTGCAAGTTTAACGGAAACCATCTTGGACACACCTTTTTCTTGCATGGTTACGCCGAAAAGTGCGTCTGCAAGCTCCATCGTCGGTTTTCTGTGTGTAATTACGATAAATTGTGTTTCTTGACTGAATTTTTTAAGATACCTTGCAAACCTGTCTACGTTAGCCTCGTCAAGCGCCGCTTCAATTTCGTCTAGAACGCAGAAAGGCATTGGGCGAAGCTTTAATATCGAGAACAAAATTGCAATCGCCGTAAGAGCCTTTTCCCCACCCGATAAGAGTGAAAGTTTTTGCAATTTCTTTCCCGGCGGTTCTGCAACGATTTCTACACCCGCTTCAAGCCTGTCCTCAACTTCACTGTAATCTATCTGAAGCATTGCTCTACCGCCACCGAAAAGCTCTTTGAATATTCTTTGGAAGTTCTCGTTTATTTTAGTGAATCCCTCGTCGAATTGAGTGAGCATTTCGCCTTTAATTTTATCAATCGCTTCTTTTAGGTCTTTTTCAGCCTTTTCAAGGTCTTCTTTTTGAGTGGTCATCTCTTCATAACGCTCTTTTAACGCCTTGCAATCGTCAATAGCCGTTGCGTTAATTGCGCCAAGTGAAGAACGCTTGCGTCTTAAACGATTTATCTCTGTTTCGCCAAAGCTAGCATCGTAATTTTCTTCTCTAACTTTAACTGCCGTTTCGTAAGTCTCTTGATAGTCTTCCCAAATACTTTGTTGTAAATACTCTAAGTCAGAGTCGATTTTTGCAAGTGCAATTTCTTCTGTATGTTTTTTCTCAGAAAGCTCGTTAATTTGACTAGTTAAAGAGGCTTTCTTCTCATCGTTTTTGTTTAGTCTATCACGAAGTTCACTCTTATAGCTTTCAATATTTTCAATCTTATCACGAATTCCGTTAATATAATCTTGCTCTTCTTTAGTGAGCGCAACCTTTTCTTGGTCACGACGAAGTTCTTCAATAATCGATTCCGCACCAGCGTTACTCTTTTTAAGATTTTCGTTGTTAAACTCTGCTTCAGCAATAATTTTAGTAAATCTCTGATTTTCAGTTATAATCGTATTTATTTTTGCTTTGAGTTCGGTAATAGCAACTTGAAGGTCCGTTCCCTCTGCGGAAATTTCATCTCTTTCTTTTCTTAAAGCATCGTATTCAGCCTGTTGAATGTCGGCAGTCTTTGAAGCGCTTTCTTTGTCTTGCTCCAATTTAATGCCACCGCTTTGCACAGCTTCAAAATCTGAATCAAGCTTACTTATCCTTGCTTTTACTTCCTCTATAAGGTCGGTCATAGACTCAATTTCCCGTCCAACTTCAGAAAGAGCCTTTTCGCATGAAGCCTGTTTTTCGCGCTCAACAAGTATTTGTTGACGTTTTCCGTTATACAAGTCGCCGAGCATTGTAAGTTCGTCTAAAGACCTATCACGCTTCTTTTCAAGTTCAACTTTGCCGTCTTTTAACGCCTGCATTTCTTGTCTTTTTTGCTTTAACTGTTCGGCATTATCCTCTATCTTTCTATCACTTGATAAAAGCCCAACGGTATCCGTTCTTCTTGAACCGCCCGTCATAGCACCTTGAGTAGTAAACACGTCACCATCGAGGGTTACCATTTTAAATGCAAAGCGGTATTTGTCTGCAATTCTAGTTGCGTTTTCCAACGTGTCGACGATAAGCGTATTCCCTAAAAGATTAGAAATTACGTTTTCATACTGTGCGTCATACGTAACCAACTTATTCGCAACGCCCAAAGCTCCTCGTTCAGACAATGCGTTAGTAACCGAAACACTTTGCTCTCTCGGCTTAACCGAAGTTATAGGCAAGAATGTCATTCTTCCCATCTTGTTAACTTTTAAATATTCTATTAGATATTTTGCGTCGTCGGGAGTTGCCGTAACAACGTTTTGCGCCGATGCACTAAGTGCCGTTTCCAGCGCAATATCAAACTTTTTATCGCTCTTAATAAGCTCTGCAACAACACCTTTAATGCGCTTTTTAAGTTCTACGTTTTCTTTAGCTTTGTTAAGTAAATTTTTGACAGCAGGTGCATATCCCTCGTAATTATCTTTTAGCGATTTATAGAAATTATCCTTTGTCACTAAAGTTGCAACGATTGAATTAAGCGAATATATGCTATTATCTGCTTTTGCAACCTCTTCGTTACATTCTCTTACTTGATTTTCCTTTTCTTCTATTTGGTTTTTCAAATCGAAAACAGAACGGTCTAACTCGTTAATAGAGTTATCCACCCTTTCTTTTTCATTAAACAAGCTGTCACGCTTAACCGAAAGCTCATCAATTTTCGCCGTAAGTTCGTTGAGCTTATCAATCAAATTATTTTTTTCAATAGACATCGCCCCCTTGTTTAGTTTAATATCGGAAAGCGATTCAATTGACTCGATAATTTTTTTACGGTTAGCGTTTGCAAGTTCTTCACCGAGCGTAATCTTTTCGGTCAAAGAAAGCAACTTTTTAGAAAGTTTTTCGGCTTTTTCTTGCAGTTTAATTAATTTTTCTTTATCTTCACCGAGCGCTTGTTCGTTATTTTTTAGCGACTCAGAACATTCGTTAGAAAGTTTTTGATTTTCTTCAATTTCTTTTTCTGCACGCTCAATTTGCCCTAAAAGATAAGAAATTTTTTGCTCGTAAAGTTGCTTTGCCCCGGACGATTTTTCCATACTAACGCGCTTTTCTAAAAGTTCGTCGTTAAGATTTTTAAGTCGAATATCCGCATCGGATATATCCGAGAAAATCTTGTCGTATTCTTTTTGCGCATCATTTAATTCACTTTGACGGAGCGCACTTGCTTCATCAAGACCTTTAATTCTTGTATAAATTTTATTTTTTGCACTTTCTACACCATCAACTTTTGCTATGTAAGTATTAAGTTCGTGATGTTTTAATTGAGCAGAAAGTTCATTGAATTCTTTTGCTTTTTCCGCCTGCTTTTCAAGTGGAGCAAGTTGATTTTCAATCTCAGTCAAAATATCCACATATCTAATAAGATTTTCATGAGTACGCTCTAATTTTCTTTCTGACTCGTTCTTTCTCGTCTTAAACTTAGCAATGCCGGTTGCTTCTTCAAAAATCAAACGCCTATCCTCAGGCTTTGCTGACATAATTTCTTCAACTTTACCTTGTCCAATTATTGAATAGCCCTCTTTACCAATACCGCACTCGTGTAAAAGTTCAACAATATCGCGAAGTCTTGCGGGTTGTTTGTTTATGTAATATTCACTTTCACCGCTACGGAAAAGCTTACGCGTTATAATAAGCTCGTTATAGTCTATACTGAACATTCTATTGGAATTATCAAAATATAAAGAAACTTCACAATAAGATAGAGATTTTCTACCTTGCGTACCGCTAAAAATAACGTCTTGCATACTAGAGCCACGCAACGTTTTAGCAGACTGTTCGCCAAGTACCCAACGAATAGCGTCGGCAACGTTACTTTTACCGCACCCGTTAGGCCCTACGATACCCGTTATTCCGTCCCCGAACTTAATCTCCGCTTTATCGGCAAACGATTTAAATCCGTAAATTTCAACCTTTTCGAAATTCACTTGTTTTTACCACCCTGTTTAGTTATTTTTTTGAGTGCAATACTCGCCGCTTGCATTTCTGCAATCTTTTTACTAGCCCCTTCCCCCTCTGCTAGCCTCGCTCCGTTTAGAGTTACCACCACTCGAAAAGTCGGCTTATGGTCAGGACCTTTTTTCCATAAAAGTTCGTATGCAATGCTTCCTAATTTCTTTTTCTGTACGTATTCTTGAAGTTTGCTTTTATAGTCGGCATTGTTCCCGTTTTTTTCTTTTTTTTCTTTAGTTCGTTTATTATTTTCGTATTCTTTTATAAGCGTATTTTTAATAAAGTTTTTGGCAACGGTAATTCCTCCGTCAATATATATCCCCGCGACCAAAGCTTCATAAATGCTTGAATACAGTTTTTCTTCTAATCGGTTATTATTTTCAAGCCCCTTTCCAACTAAAACAAACTCGTGCAGTCCTAGTTTTAACACCGCCGTAAGTAACGGCTTTTTAGAAACTACTTCCGCTCTTTCGACCGTAAGTTTCCCCTCGTCACCGCTACAGTTTTTATACAAATACTCGGTGACTACGAATTCTAAAATCGAATCCCCAAAAAACTCCAATAGCTCGTTGTCTCTTTCACCGTGTTCGTATGCGTAAGAAGAATGTGTAAAGCATTGTCTAAGAAGCATTTTATCCTTAAAATGATAACCTATTCTTTCTTCACACCCGCCAATATCGAATATCATATCATTCCTCGATTTTAATATCTTCTTGAGCCAGTTTTTCTGTTATTTTTTCTGAAATATTAAATTTAGCATACTCAACCGCTTGCAAAACAGTGTTCATAATTGCCAAACGTTTAGAAGAGCCGTGCGCTTTAATAACGGGTTTATTAACCCCCAAAAACAGCGCGCCCCCCTTGTTATTATAATCCAACTTTTGTTTAAGCGAAGAAAAAGTTTTTTTCAAAAACAATCCGCCGATTTTACCTTTAATAGACCCGTAAACGCCTTGTTTTATACTTTTAAGCACAACGCCAATCGCTCCCTCCATTGATTTAAGCGCAACGTTGCCTGAAAAACCGTCGGCAACAACAACGTCGTACTCTCCCGAAAGTATATCTCTTGCCTCGCAGTTGCCTACAAAATTTATTCCTTTAAGACTTTTTAAAATGGGAAACACTTCGTGGTTTAGCGCGTTCCCTTTCTCGTCTTCCGTTCCGTTAGATAAAAGGGCTACTTTAGGATTTTTGACGCCTAAACTTTCGGCATAAGCCGTCCCCATAAGTGCAAATTGAATCATGTTAATTGGCTTGCAATCAGCATTAGCACCCGAATCTAAAAGTAAAACTTGTTTACCGTCTACAATGGTAGGCAAAGACGGGCACAATGCAGGACGATTTACACCTTTTATTCTACCAAGCTTTAACGTTGCCCCTACGAGCACCGCACCAGTAGAGCCAGCCGAAACAAACGCTTTCGCTTCAGGATTTTCCTTAAGTTCTTTAAAGGCAACCGAAATAGAACTGTTCGGCTTTCTTCTAATAGCGACTGTTGGTTCTTCTTCGCAAGTTATAATCTCTTCTGCATTTAAAATGCTAACTCGGTCATTAGAAAACGAGTAGCCTTTAAGTTCTTCTTCTATTATTTCTTGCTTTCCAACCAACACCAATTCAAATTCGCTATTTTGTTTAAGTGCATCGATTGAGCCGGCAATTATCTCTTTTGGAGAATTATCACCACCGAATGCATCAACTAGAATCTTCATAATCTCACCTTATTCATTAGTTTTCAAGCGTTCCAACCGTTCTCGGGAAAGGAAGAACGTCACGAATATTAGAAATGCCTGTGAGATACATAATCATTCTTTCAAACCCTAAACCGAAACCCGAGTGAATAACTCCACCGTACTTACGCAAGTCTAAATACGACTTATAATCTTCGGTATTAAGTCCACACTCTTTCATTCTCTTTTCCAAAATTTCCATTCTCTCTTCACGTTGACTTCCACCGATAAGTTCACCTATACCGGGAACTAAGAGGTCGCTAGCAGCAACCGTCTTATTGTCATCGTTAAGGCGCATATAAAAAGCCTTTATCTCCTTTGGATAATCGGTTAAGAATACCGGCTTTTTAAATACCTCTTCAGTAATATATCTCTCGTGTTCGCTTTGAAGGTCGCACCCCCAATAAACAGGTGCGTCGAAACGGTCTTTTACCTTTTCTAAAATTTCAATAGCCTCAGTATAAGTCAAACGCTTAAATTCGTTATTTTTAACGTTGTTAAGCCTTTCTATCAAACCTTTATCAACAAAATTGTTAAGGAAGTTAATTTCCTCTTCACACGTTTTCATTACCCTTTCAATAATATACTTAACCATGTCTTCCGCACAGTCCATATCTTCAGAGAGGTCTGCAAAAGCAAGTTCTGGCTCAATCATCCAAAATTCTGCCGCGTGTCTAACCGTGTTGGAGTGCTCGGCTCTAAAAGTAGGTCCGAAAGTATAAACGTTTGCGTACGCCATAGCGAAGTTTTCCACGTCGAGTTGTCCAGACACTGTAAGGCTAGCTTTTTTGCCAAAAAAGTCTTGCTTATAATCACACACCCCGTTATCTAACGGAACGTTGTCAAGGTCAAGCGTAGTTACTTGAAACATTGCGCCCGCACCCTCACAGTCGCTACCCGTAATAATTGGAGTATGAACGTATACGAAGCCTCTTTCGTTAAAGAAGCTATGAATTGCAAACGCCGCCTCACTCCTAATCTTAAATACCGCGTTAAAAGTATTCGTCCTAGGACGCAAATGTGGCATACTTCTTAAGAATTCTAGAGTATGTCTTTTCTTTTGTAAGGGATATTCGGGAGTAGAAGTTCCTAAAACTTCAACCTTATCCGCATTTATTTCAAAAGGTTGCTTGTTTTCGGGTGTTAAAATAAGAGTACCCGTAACCAAAAGACAAGCACCAACGTTTTGTTTTGCAATTTCATCATAATTATTAATCTTTTCACGGTCAAAAACTATTTGACAGTTTTTAAAATACGACCCGTCGTTAAGCTCAATAAAACCAAAAGACTTGCTATCTCTAATAGTCCTTGCCCAACCGCAAACCGTTACTTTTTGCCCGCCGAAATCACCAGCTGATTTGAAAATTTTTCTTAGTTCCGTTCTTTTCATAATTTGCACCTTTATATAGTACTTTAAAATAATACTTAAGTATTATAACATTATTTCAAAGGAATTTCAAGAATTTTAATAAGCATTTTGCTTAATTTAGCGTAAAAGGAAAAACACGGCGTAATTTTGCCGTGTTTTATAGCCTAAATTTTTATTTTAATCAGTCTTTTCCTCTTTTTGCGCTTCTTCAACGAGCTTTGGCGGACGCTCGTCTTTAAGTGCCATTATATATGCTCCGTACTGTTCGTCGGTAAGTTTAACAACTTTATTTTTCTTTTTCTTAGACATAAATACTCCTCCTAATAGTTAAGAGTATTATAATCCTTAAACTAAATTTTTATACAGCTCCAAATAGATAATATATTCCCCCGCCAACTATCCCCGTTAGTAATATCATCAGTATAGGATTTAATTTTGTTTTCCTAATCAATATAAAAGTCACGGTGCCTAAAAGTAGATTAATTATATCCAATGAAAATCCCGTTTTAAACGCTGTTAAATTATTTGCGCCAAAAACAGCAAACAGTAAAATACCAAGTCCAGCTGAAGATATAACGCCTGAAACCGCCGGCCTTATTCCTTGCATAAAACCATCGACAATACGAGCATTTTTAAATCTTTTAATAAGCAGATAAATTGATAAACATATCGCTATCGAGGGCACTAAAAACCCAAGAGTCGCCACTACCCCGCCTATTATTCCCCCCATTTTCAACCCAACGTAAGTTGCAGAGTTTACCGAAAACGGACCTGGTGTCATTTCTGAAATAGTAATCATATCGGTAAACTCTTTAATATTAAGCCAACCCATAGCGTCAACAACAACGCTCTGTGCTAAAGGAATAGACGCATGCCCTCCACCGATTGAAAACAAACCTATTTGTACGTACGCAAAAAACAATTCAAGATAAATCATTTGTTTTCTCCTTGTTTTTTGTTTCTCTACTTTGAATTAGCGAATAAATCGACCCCAGCGCTCCACTTAAAATAATTGTATAAATTACAACGCTTAAAGAAAAAAAGAATATACAAACAGCGTTTATTAGGAAACTGAATATTAGTAAAATTATAGCAAAAATATCTTTATCTTTGATAACAGCACACCAAGAATCTACGATTAAACTTAAAATAACCGCCCATACACCAGCTTGCATAGCCTTCATAACCATAGCAATGAACTTATATTCTTTAATTGCATCATAGAAAAAATAAAACAGCGTTATAATTGCCATTGGGGGTATTATACTGCCGATAACGCAAAAAATCGCACCGAAAATCCCCGCTATTTTATAACCAGTAAGCATAGTCGTGTTTATAGCAATCGCACCGGGAGAGGCTTGGGCAAGCGAATTTATATCCGTCATTTCTTTATCGGTAACCCACTTTAATTTCTTAACGAACGTTTCTCGGGTTAAAGATATAGAAACAAAACCCCCGCCAAATGATACGGCACTGATGTAAAAAGCAAAGCAAAACAATTTAAGTACAGTTTTAAAATTTGCCTTTTCTTTTTTAACTTTTTTATTTCTTGATTGTTGACACTCCACTTTTTACCTCATAAAAAATTCAGGGAGTCACAATATGTTATGTAAACTCCCTTAATTTTGCTAATTAGATTTTTGTTTTTTTATACGTTTATAGGTTTTATCAGCTGAAAAATCGCGTTCTTTGTTATATTCCCCGCCAAGTGCTTCTATTGCAAATCTCAACTCTTCAAAATCCGCGTAACTTATTTTTTCCCTTTCAATCGAAGCCATTAAAAATGGTAAAGCCCTCTCGTCACCGTACTTTGCAAGATAACCAGCATATATAGGCACGTTATCCTGTCTTTTCATAAACTCTGCAACCAAAATATCGAAAACCCTATCGTCTTTTTTACAGCCCGCAAGTATTTCCGTTAAATATTGTTTTTTACCCTCGTCAGCCTCCGCAAATAGCGCCAATACGTCTTCTTTGACTTGTTCTGCTTTTTCTTTTAAAAGTTCGGTTGCTAGTTCTTTTATTGGCTCGCTATAATCCCAAGTAATAAATTCTAGATAACGCTTAGTAGCTTTGCTAGAACCCAACTCCCCTAACATGTTCATTAAATACAAAATAAATTCTTCGTCGCTTTCGTTTGAGAGAGCAGTCGTCAAAGCGTCCTCGTTTGCCTCGTCTGAAGTTATCGCTTCGCACAAAAAATCCGATACGGCAACGCCTTTTTCTAAATGTGTTTTAAGACAATCTATAAGTTGTTCTATATTAAAACTTTTATAATATTCATTAGGTGTTTTTCCGTCGAGTTCGTCAAGCTTAGTGTTGCCAAACTCAACGTAAAGTTCTGGGATTCTATTTTCAATTTCCTCAGGTTTAACCTTACCAATGTTTCCATAAACGTAATCGGATATATATTTATCAAAAAGAAGGTCTACGTCTATAATTTTAATCATTTTTTTCTCCTTTAATTAGCTCTTTTAGCTTGTTAAGTTTATCCTTTTTCACGTCGAAAAACCGCATGACTGCATTGTCGTCAGATAATCTTTTAAGTTTCCCCTCCGACAAAATAAGCGCGCCCACTTCCTCGTTATTTAGTTCGTCAGGAGTTAGTTTTTCACTTAACGATTTATACACTTTATCGCATGCGGTAGCAAGTTTATCCAAATCGTCAACGTCGTTAAAAATTATTCTTGAAACGCAAAGGGCATAAGAAGATAAATATAACCCTCCGTCAGGCTTTTTTTCGCACTCCAACTTTCTAGGCTTAAATTTTAGATAAAAACTACCCGCAACTAGTCCAAACTTTTCCTTTTCACCTTTTAAGATTAAAATGTATGTCAAAAGCCTCTTTAATTCCTCTCCTCCCTCTGGGTTGATAAGAGCATCGTAAATAACCCCTCTACAGTACGGAGAGTACACTGTGGATAGGATAAAAGCACAGTCACGCATCACCGCACCGTCGCTATTAAATAGTCCCCAGGAAAGCATTTGTTTGAAAGTGGAAGATTTTATAGCAGAACTCATTTTTTCATGATTTTTAGCCGTTTCTCGTATTTTCTTTTTCCATTTCTTCTCTATGACTTTTGGAAGCTCTTTTACGTATTTAAATGGTAAAAGATTGTCGATAACATTTTTCCCTTCGTTAGTAGCGATAACAATATCTAAGTACTGTTTAACTACAATGTCCTCAGGGTTTAATTTGTATGCAAACTTTAATTGCTCTTCCGCACCGATAAAATCGCCTAAGTTAGCTAAAGACAGTCCCAAGAAAAAGCGCATAACCAACTCGTAGGGGCGCTCTTTAACTATCTTTTCTAGGCACTCTTTAACCGTTACGTGGTCTTCCCTTTCTATTGAGCAGGTAGCAATTTTATAAACCTCGCCTCTCTCGCCTTTCCTTACGGACAGTGCTTTGCGATAATAAAACTCACTGTTATCAATATCTTCTTTCATATCGAAAATTGTAGATAGATTAGAATATGCCGTAACGTTTTCCCCATGCTGAGAAAGTGAGTTTCTACAAACCGTTTCCGCCTCGTCAAATTCGTCGTTCATAAACAGAGAAATAGCTAAATCTCCACTCGTCTCTTCATCCCTACACTCTTCCGGTATACTTTTTAATATCGCGCTAGCCTCTGCAAACGCGCCCACAGAAATCGCGCGTTTAGCACGTTTTTTATCAAAAGAATAATCTGCTTTGTCATATGGATAAACTACCCTATACGCCGTGCGCTTTAATTCTTCGCCCGAAAAAAAGTCTAAAATCTCTTGCGCTAAACCCTCTTTATTAATATATCCATCCGTCGATAACTTTTGATGAAAATAATAACTTGACGCGAGGTAGTTATCCAAGTAAAAATAATTTATCGCTAATTCCTCATACGCTACGGAAACCTTATCTTTAGGTGCTTTGTCCATGTAAATGTACCAAAATTTATTGGATAATTCGAGTAGCCCCATGTCAGCGTAAACGTCGGCAATATCAACGATAACGTCTAGATTAAAAGAAATATTTTTTGCGGACAGCAAAAACTCTAAAGCTCTTAAAAAATTTTCTTTCTCCGCAAAACCATCCGCAATTTTTCTATACGGTTTTACGTTTTTGTCAAGCAGTATAACTTTGCTCATATTACTTTATTAACCCGTCAACGTCATCTTTTGTAAATACGTACTTATTATCACAAAATTGACAATCGACAGTAATTTTACCTTCTTTTTCTATTATGTCGTAAAGTTCATCTTTTCCCAAAGAAATAAGAACTTTTTCGATGTATTCCCTACTACATAGACACTTGTATTCTGGATAATATTCATTGAAAGAAACGTCACCGAAATATTTTTTAATAATACCCTCCGCTCCTATATCTTGAATAAGGCTAGAAACGTTTTTGAGCTCGTTTGCGACTTTCTCAGCCTTAATTAAAGCGTCCTCAGTAGCACCTGGAAGAGCTTGCATTATAACTCCTCCCGCGCCAATACATTTTAAATCCGTGCCTATTTTAACCCCCAACGCAATAGCCGTTGGCTGCTGTTCGCTAAAAGCATAATATGCGGCGAAATCCTCCGCAATCTCACCAGAAACCAATTCGCTACTTCCAGAATACGGCTCTTTAAGCCCCATACTCCTAATAACTGTAAGTCTACCCGTTCTTCCAACGACGCCACCGACGTCAAGTTTTCCGTCAAGCCTTAATGGAAGGTCGGCTTGCGGATTGTCAATAAATCCGCGCATATTTAAATCGCCGTTCCCACATACGGTTATTTTACCACCAACACCGTCGCCCGCAACCGTTACGGAAAGTTTGTCCGATTTGTTTTTTAGATTGCTAGACATAAAAGTACATACGGTAAGAGTACGCCCGAGCGCAGCCGCGCATACTGGTGATAATTTGTGTATCTCTATCGCTTTATTAACCATATCGGTCGTATCTAGAACTGAAAGAGTTATTTGATTGTCAAATACTATAGTTTTAAGTAACTTATTCATAAAATCCTTTAACATAAAACGCCTTGGAAAACCAAAGCGTTTTAAGATTATTTTTCTTTACGTTTTGAAAGTTCTTTCTTTGCTTTTTCAATACGTTTACGCCTTTCTTCTTGTTCCTTTTCAATCTGCATTTCCGCTTCGGTTTGCTGGAATTCTGGGTCGTTTTTGTGTTCTTCAACGTAACGAGCGTGGTCCTCGTAAATAGCACGCTTACTTTCATTTAATTTTTCAATATCGTTACGGTTAAACGACACGGGAAGTTCTGCAATCGTCAATTCTTCGTCAGTAATAGGTTTAATAGGCTTAGAACTTAAGGAACTGCGCCCTGCAAGCGCCATTTGTTCTTTATACTGCTTAAGAGCACCCGAATCACTCTCTTTAACTTTTTCGTAAATTCCTCTATTTTTCTGTGCTCCGGGCACTTTATCGTTGATAAATTTATCGTATGACCATTGACAGAAATCAGTCCACACTAAAAGTAGCAAAGAAAAGCCGAAAACTAAAATTAAAATCACGCCTATTCCTGCAAATAAATCGCCCAAAAGCATTAGTAAGAAAGGAATAAAACCAATAGCTAAAAAGAATATGTTTTGCGGTAAAAGTCCAATGGTAAATAAAAATGAGTTTTTAATAAGCTGTTTCAATTTAAGCTCGTAAGTTACCGACATAGTAATCATATGGAAAGCCATAATACTCAACGTCGCTAACAACGTATACAGCATGACTTGGGCTATAATTAAAAGCCATTTATTATCGGGATTATAAGCAAGCATTAAGTCGGCAAACGAAATCATCAATATTATAAAATAGAAGAACAAAGAATATAAAAGTGCTATAACTACAATTTGCTTAAAATTCTGTTTAATACCGCGCCAAAAATCGTTGGAAACGAAAATACCTTCCGTCCACACCATATTTCTTACAACGTACGCACCACCTGATATGCCAACTGAAGCTATAATGGCGACGATAGGCAAGAACAAAAGAGTCATCGCGTTCACATTATAAACGATGTTTTCAGAATATCCGGTCATGTTCTCCATAGCTTGAAAGCCAATGCCAAACGGTTGATTAAATGGATAAATCGCACCATAATTACTTAAGGAAATAAATCTAAAAAACAACAATAAAAACAAAGGAATAAAGAAAATGAGTACTAGAAGGTTGATGGTAAAAAGTTTACCAAATCTTCCTTTAAAAATATCCCAAAAAAGTTCCCACCTATTTGAAGGAAGAGACGCTCTTGCATAACCCTCCGACTTTTCCTTCCCCATAATAAGACGGTCAATTAGACCGCCGTTTTTCTTTTTATAATTAGCCATTATTATCTCCGTTACTTTTTTACGGTAAAACGCCGTAAAAATATCACTTAAATTTAAGCAAAATAAAAGTCTTTCTTATAATATATACTAAAATTTGATATTTTACAAATAAAAATCAGCTATTGGGCAAAAAAAACTTTACTTTTTTAATTTAGTTTGTTACACTAAGCATATATAATGTTATTAGGAGACAAAAGGTATGAAAAAGTATAACGTAGCAGTTGTCGGTGCAACTGGCATGGTTGGAAGAAAATTTTTACAAGTATTGAGTGAAAAAAATCTCCCTGTAGAAAATTATTATTTATTTGCATCAGCAAATTCTGCGGGAAAAACAATAGACTTTATGGGCAAACCCCATGAAATCATTGAACTTGCAGAAAAAAATCTTGAAGGGAAAAATATTGACATTGCACTATTTTCCGCAGGTGGCGACGTTAGTAAGAAGTTTGCTCCTATCTTTGCAAAACACGGAATTTTAGTTATTGATAACTCTAGCGCTTGGAGAAGAGACGAAAACGTTCCACTCGTTGTTCCTGAATGTAATGCGGACGACATTTTATGGCATAACAATATAATCGCAAACCCTAACTGCTCTACTATTCAAGCGATGGTTGTTTTAAAGCCACTCCACAAAGCTTTTAAGATTAAAAGAGTAATATATTCTACATATCAAGCCGTTTCAGGCGCAGGCGTTAAAGGCTTTAACGACCTTAAAGGTGGAATTTGCGGTGAAGCGCCACAAAAATTCCCCTATCCTATTTTTGGAAACTGCATTCCTCATATAGACGTATTTATGGATAACGGATATACTAAAGAAGAAGATAAAATGATTTTCGAAACTAAGAAAATCTTAAACGACCAATCTATAAAAGTTACGGCAACATGTGTTCGTGTTCCGGTTTATTATGGACATAGCGAGTCAATAAACATTGAATTTGAAAAGCCTTGTACTGTAGAAGAAGTAAAATCAGTACTTGCAAACGCTGAAGGCGTTGTTATTCAAGACGACGTTAAAAACAACGTTTACCCAATGGCTTTAACAGCAGAAGACAAAAACGAAGTTTTCGTAGGTAGAATCAGACAAGACGACACTGTTGAAAGCGGTGTAAACATTTGGTGCGTTGCGGACAATATTAGAAAAGGCGCAGCGACCAACGCCGTTCAAATTGCAGAAAAAGCTATTGAACTTAATGCATTTAAAAAATAATTGATTCACTTTGGGAGAGTATATGAATAAAACGATTTTTAAGGGAACTTGTACCGCTGCTATAACGCCTTTTACTGATGACGGTGTAGATTACGAAGCGCTTGGTAGGCAAATTGAATATCAAATAGCTAATGGAATTGATGCTATTTGCATTTTAGGGACTACCGGTGAAGCTCCTACCGTATCCGATGCAGAGTATGAAAAAATTGCTAAATTTTCTTATGATAAAATTGCAGGGAGAGTTAAATATATTTTGGGTTCTGGTTGCAACTATACCAAGAAAGCTATAGAGAAAAGCCAACTCGCGCAAAAAATAGGCGCAGACGGTTTGCTGGTTGTAACACCTTACTACAACAAATGTACGCAAAAGGGTTTGGTAAAATACTACAACGATATTTGCGATAACGTTGATATTCCCGTCTTATGTTATAACGTTCCTGCTAGAACAGGCGTAAACATACTTCCACGCACAATGGAAGAAATAGCAGAGCACAAAAATATCGGCGGAATAAAAGAAGCGTGTGGAAATATGGAGCAAATTTGCGAAACCGCACGTCTAATTCGTGGCAAAACAGCACTTTATTCTGGAGACGACAACTTAAACCTTGCAATGATGTCAATTGGCTCAATGGGTTTAATTTCAGTTGCATCAAATATAGCTCCGAAAGAGGTTGGTGACGTTGCAAGACTATATTTCGCGGGAAAAAATAAGGAAGCTTATGAACTTCAAGAAAGACTCCTCCCCCTAATCGACATTATGTTCGTTGAGGTCAACCCCATACCCGTTAAGAAAGCGTCTGAGTTAATCGGATTAGGCAAAGGCATCGTTCGCGCTCCGCTGACGGAGTTAGAACCCGAACACACTGCCGAAATGATTAAGATATTGAAAGATTTTGGTTACAAAATATAGGAGAAATTATGATAAACCTATTAATTTCAGGTGCTAACGGAAGAATGGGAAAAAAGGTCTATGAAGCGGTGTGCAGTGCAGATGGAATTTCTGCCGTTTGTGGCGTCGATATTTCTGAAAACTTTTCTAATCCTAACTACCGCGTATACGATAGTTTTATAAAAATTGAAGAAAAAGTAGACGTGATAGTAGATTTTTCTATACCCGCTAATCTAGATAATATCTTAAGCTTTTGCTTAGATAAAAAGATTCCTGCCGTACTTTGCGCAACGGGCTATACTGCTGAACAAGTGGAAAAGATAAAATCAGCAAGCGAGAAAATCGCTGTTTTCCGTTCCGGAAACATGTCGCTTGGCGTCAACGTTTTAATAGACCTAGTTAAAAAAGCCGCCGAAGCACTTTCCTTATTTGACGTGGAAATAATTGAAAAACACCACAACAATAAAGTCGATGCTCCTAGCGGCACAGCTTTAATGCTTGCAGATGCCGTAAAGGAAGTTGACCAAAATAAATTTAACCTTTATGGAAGAGAAGGAATTTGCGGTAAGCGCGACCCTAAAGAAATCGGTATTCACGCTATAAGAGGCGGAAACATAGTGGGCGAACACGACGTGATTTTTGCAGGTAATTTTGAAACCATTACCCTTTCACATCAAGCAACCGATAGGAGTGTTTTTGCTGAAGGAGCTGTTAAAGCTGCAAAATATATTGTAAATAAAAAAGTTGGGCTTTATAATATGTCCGACGTTATAAACGGAAAGTAAAATGCTTAAAGAAAACCTTGAAAAGATATTTAATGAAATATCGGGCGGGAATAATTTAGGCGAAGAAATAATACTTATTGGAGCAACTAAAACCGTTCCGTATGAAATTATAAACCAAGCAATATCTTTAGGTCTTAAAGTAGTTGCAGAGAATAAAGTGCAAGAATTTAACCAAAAAAACGACTTCATAAAAGGCGCTTCTCAGCACTTTATAGGGCATTTGCAAACCAATAAAGTTAAATACCTTGTGGGTAAAGTCGACCTAATACATTCTGTTGACAGCTTGCATCTTGCCGAAGAAATAGATAAAGTCGCAAAAAAACGCAACGTCATTCAAAACGTTTTAGCAGAAATAAATATTGGTGGTGAACTTTCTAAAAGCGGATTTGACCTACTAAATGCTAAAGAAAACGTACTAAAAATGGCAAGCGAGTATTCTAACTTACGCGTTAAAGGGCTTATGGCAATGCTTCCCCACTCGGAAGATGAACGCCTACTTGCATCACTTACAAAGAATATGCGAAGTTTATTCGACGAGCTGAAAAAATACGGTTTACCATTTACACATCTTTCGATTGGAATGAGTGGCGACTATAAAATTGCAATAAAAAACGGAAGTAATATGATAAGACTTGGACGGACTATTTTCGGAGAAAGAAATTACGGAGTAAATTAATTATGGGATTATTCGATTTGTTTGGAAAAGAACCAAAAACAAAAACTGAACGCACTTCAAGGTTGGGGTTTAGCGACAGTTTAGAAACGGGCAAAGACGCGCCCGTGGCAGTTTTTAGTCCTGAAAGTTATAAAGATATTGAAGTAATAATCGATACTTTGCGTTCGGGAAAGAACGCAATCGTTCACCTAACTTCGTTAAAAACCGATACGGCTATACGAGTATTAGATATGCTCTCTGGTGCAATTTACGCATTAGGTGGTGGCGTATACGAAATGGGCAAAAACATATTTATGTTTTCTCCTTCTGGTGTAGAAGTTTTATAATAATTAGTAGCTAAATAAATTAATCTATGCAAAAAGGCAGGTAAAACCTGCCTTTTTGTCTTTTCTTCGCAAATATTATGACGACTTTTGCGAAAAATAACGAAATTAAATCATATTCTTAGGATTTAATATTTTGTCTAATTCTTCAACAGAAACAACGTTTTCACTAATTAAAATTTCTCTAACGTTTTTCTTTTCTTTTAATGCCTTTTTTGCTATCTTAGAGGCTTTTGTATATCCTATGTAAGGACAAAGCGCAGTAACTACGCCTATACTCCTTTCAACCTCGTCTTCGCAGTTTTCTTGGTTTACCGTAATGCCGTCAATACAATCCTTTTTAAATACCTTAATACCGTTTGTTAAGGTTTCTAAAGATTCAAATAAACAATAGAATATTATTGGTTCAAAAGCATTTAATTCTAATTGACCGCCCTCTACTGCTAAGGTAATAGTCGTATCGTTTCCGATTACGTTAAATGCTATTTGATTGATAACTTCAGGAATAACAGGATTGATTTTACCTGGCATAATTGAAGAACCATTTTGCTTAGCGGGCAAATTAATTTCACCAAAACCTGTTCTTGGTCCTGACGACATAAGCCTTAAATCGTTTGAAATTTTGGAAAGTGTTGCCGCACAAGTCTTTACAATTCCTGACACGTATACAAAGCAGTCTAAATTTTGTGTTGCGTCTATAAGGTCAGGTGCTTGTGTAAGCTCTAAGCCAGTGATTATTGCAAGATTGGGCACAATTTTTTTAATATATTCTTTATCCGCATTAAGTCCTGTACCGATTGCAGTTCCGCCCATATTGATTTGCGACAACTCTTTCTTAGCCTTTTCAAAACGCGTTATATCACGCTTTATAGCTGAGGCGTAAGCAGAAAAGCTCTGACCAAAACTAATCGGCACTGCGTCTTGCATCTCCGTCCTTCCCATCTTAATAACATACTTAAACTCGTTTGCTTTTTCTTGTAATGCTGAGTAGAAATTTGAAAGTGCATCTATAGCTTTGTCTAAAAGCCTAATAGTTGCAATCTTTCCTGCACTAGGAAATACGTCGTTTGTTGATTGCCCGCAATTCACGTGGTCATTCGGATGAACAATACTGTAATCTCCTTTGTTCCCGCCTAAAATTTCTATAGCGCGGTTTGCAACGACTTCATTTGCATTCATATTTAAAGACGTCCCCGCCCCGCCTTGAATAGCATCCACGATAAAGTTATCGAGATATTTTCCATCCAATATCTCCTCGCACGCTTTAACCATTGCGTCTACAATATCTTTATTTATAACTTTAACTTCACCGTTAGTAATTGCGCTCGCTTTTTTAATTTCAACAATCGCTCTAATAAATTCAGAATGAACTTTCGTTCCGCTTATTCTAAAGTTCTCATACGCCCTTAAAGATTGAACACCGTAATAAGCATCTATCGGAACTTCTTTACTACCAATTGAATCACTTTCTATTCTAAATTCACACATTTTAATGATCCCTATATTTTTTTCTTTTTATAACTTGATTATACTACGAACATGTGATATAATCAAATATATATAAAATCATAATTGTTATAATATTTAAGTTATCGGTGGATTTATGTTTAGAAATAAAGAATACGTTTTAACAGTAATAAAAGAAAAAGGATTTACAAAGGCGGCGGAAAGTCTGTTTGTTTCACAGCCATCATTGTCATCGTCGATTAAAAGGATAGAAGAAAAAGTTGGCTCTCCAATATTCGACCGTTCCAGTTCTCCTGTGACTTTGACAGAGGTCGGGAAAGAGTACGTAAAATACGCTTTGGAAATCAAAGAGAAAGAAAACGATTTTGCAAGATATGTTTTTGACCACGCAAATTTACAAAAAGGTACGATAAAAGTCGGGGGGAGTAGTTTCTTCTCATCCTTTATTCTACCCGAAATGGTATCAGAATTTAATAAAATGCACCCCAAAATTAAGTTTGAAATTTTTGAGGACAACACCAAAAACTTAATGAATAAACTAAGCACGGGTAATCTCGACTTAGTAATAGACAACGCCATTTTAAATGATGAAAATATAATTTCCGAAATTTACACTACAGAAAGGATATTGTTAGTCGTTCCTAAAAAGCTACAAATCAACGAACAGTTAGCAAAATATCGCATGTCTGCCGAAGATATTAAATTGGATATGCATTTGACTAACGGGAGGAGTGTTGAGCTTGAAAAGTTCAAGAATGAAAAATTTATACTTTTAAATCACGAAAACGATACGGGTAAGCGTGCGGAAAAGCTATTCAAGAAATATGGAATTGAACCTAAAACTATATTCCACCTAGACCAGCAGGTAACTGCGTACAACGTATCTTGTACGGGTATGGGTATCTCTTTTGTTAGCGACTCATTAGTTAAGCGTATCGGCGCATCTCCTGAAGTTTATTATTATAAACTTCCTGATAAATCAACTGTCAGAAATATTTATTTATATCAAAAGAAAAACCATTATCTCTCCCTTTCAGCAAGAAAGTTTATAGAATACAACGTAAAATAAAAATCGCACGGAAATTTTCCGTGCGATTAATTTTTAAGTTCTTTTTTTGTTTATCCCCAAATTAACCAAGTTAAAATATATCCACCAAGCACTGCAACTAGCGTAAATGGTATTCCTATCTTAAAGAAGTCTGAGGATTTGACTTTATATCCCTCTTTATTAAGCATACCGATAGCAACGACGTTTGCAGACGCACCAACGGGAGTAATATTCCCACCTAGCGTCGCCCCACAAAGCAAACCGAAATACAGCAGGTATGCTGTAGAAGAAGGAGCATTTAAGCCGGCAACTAAACCTTGAATTACAGGTAGCATGGTTGCAACGTAAGGAATGTTATCAATAAACGCAGAGATAAGAACAGATGCAAATACAATAAGAGTATAAAGTAAGAAAATATTTTTACTGCCCACTTTAACAAACATTTCACTAATATCGTTGATAATTCCCACGGATTCTACCGCTCTTATTATAATAAATAAGAAAACAAGGAATAAAACAGTTGGGAAATCAATCGTATTTAAAACTGTTTTAACAGCCTGTTTTTTCCCCCCGATAAAATCCACTGTGCCGTCTTGATTAATTTTTTCAACTTTCTTTGAAGTGAAAATATGATAGATTAAACATATAACACCAAACGCTACACAAATTAAACCATTTAAATGCTCTGCTATAAATCCTTCGGGAATAGGTATAAAAGAGCAAACCATTAAAGCTAAAATATTAAGGATTAACATGTATGTTGGAAATAACGTTGTAACTTTAATTTTTTCTGATATATATTCAAATCTTTTATTTTGTTTTCTAAAAATAAATATTAAAATCGGAATTGTTAAAAACGCGCCTAATTCAACTGCCCAAAAAATTGAAAGTTTACCGTCTAGAACGAAAAACTCCATAAAATTCATATCGGCAAAACCACCAAGCATAACTGACGTTGTATCTCCAACTAAAGTGGCAGCGCCTTGTAAATTACTTGATACAGCTATAGTAATTAGAACGGGAATAGGTGAAACTCCTACTTTTTTTGCAACCGCAAATCCTATAGGTGCAAGCATTAAAACGGTTGCAACGTTATCTACAAACACTGATATAACACCGCTTAATAATGCGAGCAAAACCAATACCCACATGGCGTTAGGTATGCTTGATATTAGTTTATCCGCAAGTTTATTCGGCATGCCCGACTCCGAAAATAGCCCTACAGTAATCATTATTCCAACAAGCATCATTACGACGTTGTAATTAATTGCACCCGTAAACGCTTCATGCCAAAGCATATGCCCAGAAAATGCGCATGCAATCGCCAAAATTAAAGCTGTGACGCCTGTAAAATGCGGTTTATATTTTGGAAAAGCTATTACTGATACGTACATTAAAACAAATAAAATTAAAACAAAAATTTTCATTTGCGTCCCCTTTAGTTTTCTTTAAGTATAACCAAAAAAAGACTTTTATTGCAGATAGCAATAAAAGTCTTGTTAAAATCACTAAAAAGCAATTTTGTATTACCGGACAAATAGTCGTTCTGACGATAATACATACGCAAAAACTTGCGCTAACTACTCCCTCTTAATGTTAATTATCTTACGTTTAATGCGTTAAACGTTGCATCAAGAGATGCAAGTTTTTCAGAGAATAATTTCATTTCATCTTCAGGTAGCGGAACTTCAATGATTTCTTTTAACCCACAGCCACCAACCTTACAAAGCACACCCGTACATAGGTCTTTCGCGCCATATTCACCATCTAGATAAGTTGCAATGGATAAAATAGTTTCAGTATCCGAAAGTAATGCTTTAATAAGTTGAACGGTGGATGCTGCAATAGCATAAAAGGTTGCGCCTTTTGCTTTAATAACCTTTGAACCTGCGGCAACCATACCCGTGTAGATATTGTTAAGTTCAACTTCAAGCTCTTCTTCCTTAACGCCCATAATTTTAGTGCAATATTCTCTAATATTCATACCGCAAACAGTACAGAGACTCCAAGGCGACATGCAAGCATCACCATGTTCACCGAAAACGTATGCATTTACGTTAGATGCATCTACTTTGCAGTATGCTGCAACAGCTTGGATAAGACGATTGGAGTCTAAAAGCGTACCCGTACCGATAACTTGTTCTTTCTTTAAGCCCGCATCTTTCATTAAAACGTAAGTCATTACGTCAACAGGGTTAGATACCACAACGTATAAAGCGTCGGGCGCAATTTTCTTGAAATCATTTTGCTTAATAACACTCTTTAAGATTCCAACGTTAACTGCAGCAAGGTCAAGTCTCGTTTGACCTGGTTTTCTTCCCACGCCAAAAGTAATAACAACTATATCAGAGCCAGCTACATCCTCATAATCTCCACACCAAATTTTGCACGCCGGAACACAAGCAGCACATTGAGTAATATCGAGTGCTTCGCCTTCTGCTTTTTCTTTGTTAATATCTACTAAAACAATTTCTGAACAAACACCCTGAAGCGTTAAAGCATAAGCAATCGTTGCTCCTACATTTCCCGTACCGAGTATTGCAATTTTCCTTTTTTTCTGTATCATTTTGCCGATTCTCTCCTATTATTTATTAATTATATGATACACTAAAAGGCTATTTTTTACAAACGATTTTAGCTTTTTTTGGAAAAAACTTATATAAATTTTGCGTTATAGAGTATATATCTTTTCAATTATGTTAAACTATATTCCTATTAATTCTTTTGCTGTTTCGTAAATATCGCCAGCGCCTAGAAAAATTATTCTTTTAACGTTTTTATCAAGTTGAGAAATTTTTTCTTTCAACTGTTGTTTGTTTAAGGCAAGCATTACTAGAGGATTTTTATCAAATATTTTTTCAAATAATCTTTCCTCACATCCGTCTTGGTCAAACTTTTCACGAGCTGGGTAGGTTTTATAAATTATAGTCTTTTCCCCCTCTAGCGCCTTAGTAAAGTCTGTTAATAAGCTCTTTGTTCTCGAATATGTATGCGGTTGAAAAACCACGGCAAAATCCTCGTTTGAATCTCGAAAAGCGCTTAAAGTAGCTAATATTTCTCGCGGATGATGCGCGTAATCAGCAAAGCATTCTTTTCCGTCTAGCGCTCCTAAATATTCCACACGTCTTTTTATCCCTTTGAAATTTTCTAGCGCTTTTTTAACAGTTGTAAAAGGTATATTTAATATCTGCCCGATTGCAAAAGTCGCTAAAGCATTATAGACGTTATGTTTGCCTATTATAGAAAGCTTAATTCTTCCTATAGGTCGGTCATACGCGCACGCTGTGAAAGAGTAACCCTTACCGTTATAACTTAGATTTTTCGCCGTAAAATTAGCCTTGTTTTCGATTCCAAAAGTAACTGTAGACTGATTAAAAATCTCATCTGCGTGCTTGTCGTCAGCGTTTATAATAGTAAGTGCATCTTTTGAAAAACTTTTAAAAGCACAAACTATTTCATTTTCGCTTTCATAACAGTCTGTGTGGTCATTGTCTATGTTTAATATAACGGCAATATTAGGTTTTAAGTCGAGAAAATTCCGCTTATATTCACAAGCTTCTGCAAGCACTAAATCTTTTTCGCCTATTCGGTAATTACCGAAAGAGTTGCTCTCTCCGCCTAAAAACACTGTCGGATTAACGCTTGATAAAATGAGCATATCAGCAATCATTCCTGTTGCAGTGGTTTTGCCGTGACTTCCAGAAACTGCGATAGAGCGTTTATAGCCAGTCATAATTTCACCCAGCAACTGACTCCTTTTAATTAGAGGTATGTTTTTCCGCTTAGCGTACTTTATTTCTGGATTTAACTCACTCACGGCAGAAGTATAAACAACTGCGTCTGCCTTTTTAACATAAGCGGCGGAATGTTTCTGATAAACACTTATCCCTAAACTTGAAAGCCTTAAAAAATAGTCGTCAGCGCTAATATCTGAACCACTTACTGCAAGTCCTTGTTCAGCCAAATAACAAGCAAGTCCACTCATAGATACTCCGCCAATACCAGTAAAATGAATTTTAAATTTTTTGCTTTTTAAGACATTATCACTCATACGGTATTTTATGCGTTTTTTGGGGGTTTTATGGCAAAAACTTTAAAAAAATTAATATTTTTTTTAAAAACCTATTGAAATTAATGTAATAATATGATAGAATATAGATAATATTTGTTAAGGAAGGTAACGAAAATGAAAATCACAGACGTAAGAGTACGCATTGTCAAAAAAGACGACAGTAAATTGAAAGCTGTTGCATCTGTTACCTTTGATGACTGTTTTGTAGTTCACGACATCAAGGTTATCGAAGGTAATGAAGGTTATTTTATTGCTATGCCCTCAAGAAAAACAGGCGACGGCGAATACAAAGATATTGCGCACCCGATTAAGACGGAAACTAGAGAAGAACTAATCAAAGTAATCCTTTCAGCGTTTGAAGAAGAAAAAGCAAAACCCGTTGAATAATTTCCGTAATTAGTCAATATCCTACGTCTTAAGCCGTCAAGAAAATCTTCTCGGCTTTGTTGTAGTTTATTGGGAAATTTCTAATTGCTTACAAAAAAACAACTAGCTATAAAAA
>JAZNMA010000096.1:0-16543 GCA_045579345.1 Christensenellaceae bacterium
GCCTTTTAATGATAATTAATATTATCTTTTATTAAAAATAAAATAAGCGGAAATTTTAAAAATTCGCTTTTCGCTTTCCCTCTTTCTTTCTTTAGCTTTTGTTTGTCTTAACTAACTAAATAGGAAAAGAAAAGAGCGGGGCGCGGTTAATCCCTTTTGGTCGTTTCCGCTCTTCCTCGCTCATTCTGAAGTTTCTGCAGTTTTAGTCCCTCATCGTAAATTCTCGTTCAACTAATAGCGTGCCGCCCTTAATATGTCTCGCTTTCAAAATCCCCGGAATTATCAGCCCTTTTTTCAAATCGTCAAAACCTTCTGGGCTTTTTACTTTTTTGCCGTTTTGTGCTGTGTACTGTCCCAAATAATAATCGCGGGCGCTTTTGTCTAATTTCATGAATTCCTCGGCGGTCAAATCTTGGAAAATCGTGTGCAAAAACAAATCTTTCCCCGCTTGTGATAATCCCGCGCATAAGAAGTTAAAGTGCGGTTCCACTGGTTCCCGGTTCTCTCCTATAACGTGTTCTGTGTATCTTTTCGCCCTTAAAAATTTTGCATAATTCCACTGACTCTCATATTTCCACTTGCAGAAGTCCGCCGGATCTTCAGGGGCGCCCTGTATTTCGTCCGGTAGCAAATCACAATGAATAGAATCAGTATCGGCATATATGAAACCGGGTACATTTACGCCGTGAAAATTCTTTTGTGCCGCCGTGATAGTGAAGCGCCGGGCATAACTTGTGATAGCTGACCCAATAGGAATATATCCCGGCGTTTTATCAAATTCCGTAACTGAATAGAATCTCAACTCGCCGGCATCGTTTAAAAAGCCAATATTATAACTGGAATCCGTGCTTGTCGCAAATTTTCCATATAAATTATTAAGAAACAATTTCGCCAAAGTCCTCAACGCGCCCTTCTGTGTCTTTTTTATTTCCGCGTAATGGTCAATGTATTCATCAAATAAGCCCTTTACGGTCCTAAATTCCACGCCGTCCAGAATTTCGAAATCTTCAATATTATAATGTTCTAATAGAAGATAATAATCAGAACAAGTAAGAGTCAAAATAGGCCGCATATCAACTTTTATAAGTCCTTCAGAATAACTTTCATGAAGTCTGCCGTTTGTATCCAAATATATCTCGCGGTAGCTTTTCCCGTTCGCGTCCACGTAATCAGAAGAGTCTAACCACTCGCGCGGCGGATAGAATAAGCTGTCTTTTATCATTATAGTAGGTAACATATCGGGCTTAATATAAAATCGCGTTTTAATTCTTATGAAGAAGTAACGTTTGCCCTCGGCATACTGCTGTTCTAATTTTTCAGATAATTCTGAAAACATCCGGCCGTTCCCTATCGGGTAAAAATTGCCGCTTTCACTGTGCATCATTGACGGATAGAGAGAGTTGACATCGCATGTAGTCCCTGTTATTTCATTACTGTCTAAATTTCCGTATTCTCCTTCTTTTCCTCTGACCAAATAGCACCAGCCGCCGCGATAACTTTTTCTGACGTAGTCCCCCATTGTCTCGCTTCCGTATTTTTCAGCATCTATTCTATGATTTTCGTCATATAAGTTCGGAAACATGTTCTTGAGGTCCACTTTGTCGAATTTTGCCTTGAATTCTTCCATACAACAACTTCCTATTGTCGTCCGGCTGTGACCTTCTTCAAAAGTCTTTTTCAGGGCCTCGCTCATCACTAAAACATCCTTTTTTATATAATCCATTTCATCAGGAGTAGGAACATACCCCGCGTGTCGCTCTCCCGTGTATTCCATTTCTGATTTCTGATATCTTGTATTGAAAGCTTTCCCTATCTGTCTGACGCTGAACGGTAGTAGCTTAAGAGAGTCTAAAATTGTAATGCAAACTCTCCCGCCCCGCGTGTATAATTTTATATTATACCACTGCCCCATATCGCTTATCAGATATGTATAATATAACGTTTTGCCCTTTGCCATTTTCCGGGCTTCCTTGTCCCCGTAAAAATGTAAATTGCCTTCCTCATCAGTAAATCCCGCGGGCTGACATAACCCCGGATTTTCCAGCATATAAGACAAAATAAAACTCCCGTCAAATTTTAAATTGTGAAAATATATCTTTGTATCAGAAAAAAGGCTCTTGACAAAATACAAAAAATCCTCTATACTGCTTCCCGTCTTGACTCTTTCAGGCTTCAGTTCATCAGCCAAACAGTGAAGAGCAACTGACCAAACTTCTGTATTTTCCTGACCGTAATATACTGACGTTTCAAAATCTGCAACAAAAATTTTGCTATAATCAACTTTATTAGTAACGCAACCCATAATTGTAACCTCTCTTTCTCTAATCTTTTAATAAATAGAATCAAATATATCTTCTTCTTGCTGTGAATACATCCGTTTTTCTCTTGCTGTGAGCGTGTGCCCGGTCAACTGCCTTTGGATTTCATATATAAAACTTTGCGTTGCTGAAAAGCTGTAACCGTCAACCAAATACCCATATAAATAGGCATCCATCAGTTCCGTGAGTCTTTCGGCGTCCGCGTCTAAATTGACTGACAACTCTGGTTCGCTCGGATAATCCATATTGAGTTCGGCCTCTGCCAAAATCCTCTCGGCAACTGCCGCGCGCTGTCGAATAATACTATCATAAGGAACGCCCCCAATTGCCTTATCAGGAATAACGGGGCTTATTGCCGCGGCGCTTTGGTTCTGTGTTATAACATCGCCGGTCGTGAGCGTCCGCGCTTCTGGAATCTGCCGCCCGGTCCATGCTTCCTCGGTCGGGCTCTCATAAGTGACATACTCGCGTTTTCTTTGGGGCGCCTGTTTTCGCGTCCCCTGTTTTTCTCTTCTTGTCTCGGCCCCCTTTTGTGCCGCGGCCTGTCTTTCTAAATAACGCCCCTGTCCGTAGTCCAGTTTGTCGGGCCCGTAGGTGATTTTGTCCGGTATCTGTTCTTTTTTGTGTTCCAGTCTTCTGATACTGCCCGCCGTGATATTTTTAGGCTTATCTGGAATGAATCCCGCCGGAACATTATAACCGCGCCTTTTAAGGCTGTTAATCTGTGCCGTTAGGTTCTTGCGTACTCTGTTATATTCCTTTAAAATTGAAGAATTCTTTGCCATTTTTCTCTCCTTTTTGTGCTTCAGTCTTAAGAGTGCCGGGGCGGTTCGCTTTCGCCGCCCCGTCCCGTGCCTCTCGCTTTTGTGTTAGTTCAGGGCGTGCAAATCGTAATCTTCAGCCGTGTTTTCCCGCTCTATAAGTTCCGTTTTTGTCTTGATATAATCATGGAAAAAATCGGCGGGCGCTTGGTCTGCTGTTTCTATACTAAAATCACCGTAAAACCTATATTTTGTCATTACTTTCGCCTCTTTTATAACGTCGAAATAAGGACGCCCGGACTGCTCTGTGCATTTTACCATATAAACCGTTTCGCCGTCCTCTTCTCTCCATACTGTCCAAAAATCGTGCTTCATTGTGTGTCTCCTTTCATCACCCCGTAATCTTCAGCCGTGTTTTCCTGCTCTATAAGTTCCGTTTTTGCCTTGATATAATCGCGGAAAAATTCACTCGGTGCATTGTCCGCCGTTTCAAAACTAAAATCGCCGTGAAACATAAAAACCGTTCGGCGTGTCATTGTCGTTTTTGTAACCTTGAAGAACGGGCGCCCTGCCATTTCTTCCGCTTCCACTATATAAACCGTATCACCATCGCGCCATACTGACAAAAATTTGTTACTCATCGTGTGTCTCCTTTCTATACCATAAATAAAATACATTTTTTACTGTCTTTATTATAACATAAATAAACTATAAAAGTCGTAAAACTTAAGGCGCGTTTTGTTCGTTTCTTTGTACAAATTGCACAAAAATAGGGCCGTTAGTTAATACTAACGGCCCAAAATATAGAGAAAGAGGAGTCACAATCATGACAAATTGTGCAAAATTAACAAAAAAGAATAATAACAGTCTTGAATTTTTGTGCACTTTTCACAATATGTCGGCGGCCGCTCTCGCGTCTTTGTTCCGTCGTACAACATCAAAAGCAATTATTATTCTTTCTTATATTATAACATTACTGTTATTAATTTACAACATCGGAAAAATGCTCAAAAATGCGTTTTTGGATCTTTGCGCGTTAAAATATAAAAGCCCATATGAATAAACTTCTTTCAGGGCGGATAATTTCCCTTTTAGTGTTCCTTTTAGTAGAATATTTTCCTCCGTGTGGTCGCTCGGCTCAACGGAATAAGTGCGGGGCCAATTTTCTATAACTTCGGAATCCGTGAAAAAGTACTCGCCGCCGTACTTGCAAAAAGCGTATAACCGCCCGCCCGTCTTGATATTCAAAATATATTCCCGTTTTCCGCTCGGTTTCTTAATAAAGCTATTTTCGTCTTGGCTCTGGTTCCCCTGACTATATCCCAAATAAAACCGGCCCGTTATTCCCGCGCTTAAGGCTCTCCCGAATAAACTTACCTTGATTTCTTCGGCCGCTATTTCGTTTTCTACTATTTCAACTGCAACCGCCTTATCTTTCAGCAGAAGTCTTTTCGTGTCTTTCTTCAGGCGTCTGTCTATATCATACTCCGTAAAAAATGGGTTTGCGTAAGTGACCGCGTTTCCTATAAAAACCGCCCCCGTTGTCTTCAGAGCGTCCGGCCTGTTTCTTGCTATGGTATCAAAAGCAATTAAAAATTTCATGACTTCGCCCGGTAAGTTCGCGGTTCCCTTCTCCGCTATAAATTCATCATAAATAACCGTATGAACGTTATCATAATTATTATTTTTAAAACCGTCTACTCTGTTAAGCGCAACCGGCTCGGCAAAAAGTTCGCCGTTAATAAAGCACTGATGACCGTCAAAATCCGCTTCGACATTGTCCCAATCAACTTTGTTTAAAACTTCCTCGGGGTAAAGTCTTTTCAGGTCCGGGCTCTGCCTCGCTATCCTCGGAAATTCTGATATATAAGGTAAGGCTTTTTTGATGAAATTCTCAAGCGCGGGCTTCTTGCTGTCCTCGAATTCTTTCATATATCTTCTAATAATAACTATTTTATAACCGTAACATAAAAAGTCTGCTATTGCAAATATTCCTATACCAACTGATTTTCCGCCGCGCCTGTTTCCTACTACAAAATTAAAAACACTGTCCCCTTCATATTCTCCTGTTATTTCGTTTTTGTGCGGCTTATGCTTCCATATGTAATCCGGGTAATAATAACCATTAAAAACCATGACCCCTTCACTCCTTCCAGTCGTTGAAGAGAGTTAGTGTGAACAAACTCCCTTCAGTTACTCTTCGTCGTGTTCGCCCGTTTCCGTGCCCGGCGCTTGGCGCCATCCGTAAACTCCGGGCTCCCATACATTCTCGCTGATATCAGATATCCAGTGTTTGCCCGCGTGGCTGACCTTATCCCCTGCGCTATAAGCATCAGCCGCCCCGCTCGGCTGTCTCCATTCGGGCCATTCTTCCGCCGGGTCGTCTACTCTTGCCCATAAAGATACTGCTGTTGCGGGGGTCCAGTCTTCCTGCGCTGTGTGATCATTAAGGCATTTGTAAAGTTTCCCTTCATACTGAACGCGGTATCCTGTCCCATAAGTCGTGCCCGCGCTCCAGTGCGGAAAAAGTTCGGCGCCCTTCAGGGCTGTTTCGTCGTCAATGCTCTGAACGCCCTGCTCAATAATTTTTCGATAAAGTCTTGCAATTTCTTTTAGTTTCATTACTCCTGCCCCCCTTCGCTGTTACTCCCTTCGGTCGTTTCCGTCGCTTCCGTCGCTTCGCTGACGCTCGCTCGTCCTAATAGAATCTTCGCCGCCTCAATATATTCTGCATCTGTCGGCTCGTCTTCTGTTTCGATAATTTCAATTTCAGGCAAAATTTCAGGAATTTCTCGGCTCTCTGTTCCGGGTTCCTCTGCGTATTCGGCCGCGCTTGCTCCTGTGCCTAATTCAATATGAATTCCCGCGGCCCTTCCTCGGCTGTCAATAAGTCTTCCCGTTTCGGCGTAAAGATGAACGCGCTCTGTCTCTTCCTTGCTTCCGTCTGTGTGCGTTATTATAACTTTTTGCGCTAGTGTTTTCATTCGCTGTTGATTTCTCCTTTCAGTAAAAGTTTGCTTATACTAACTCGTCAAAATCTGCCTCTGATACTCCCCAATGAACGGTTGCTGTTACTGTGGTGGGGTTAGTCCTGATAATGTTCCAATATGGCCCCCATGTTCCCGGGTCTGCGCTTAATTCACAATAAATCTCCAGTGAGGTGTCATTAATAAATGCGGAATAACCCGCTTGCGTAATCGCTGAAGAATCAAAGCCGCCGTTTCTGCTTATCCATACTTTCGTAAGGTTCGGACAATTCCCAAAAACCTGTAGGCCGTTAATTACGGAACGGATTTTGGCGGACGTTAAGCCGTTATTATATGAAAAGGCGGAAGTTCCCCAATTTGTGACGCTCGCGGGCGTGTCAATTTCGCCCGTTAATCCCGTACTTCGGAACGCTGACGGTCCTATTTCCGTGACGGTGTTAGGTAAGTTAAGGGCTGTTAATCCTGCCGAATTATTACAAAATGACCCTGAAATCGCAAAATTCTTATCATCAGGAAAAATAAAAGAGATAGGCCTAATAATATTAAAAAAGGCCCCCGTCTTGAATGAAACCGTGCTATCGTTTTCAAATAATGTTTTAAGATCATAAACAATAGGAGTTTCGGCGGCGGTTCCCCCTGTTATAAGCGCCTTAAATAGGTCTTCATCAATTCCCCCGCCCCCTGCCGGAATGTTTGCTATTTCCGTGACCATTTCCGCGGGGGTCATAAGTGCTGTGCCGCCCGTCTTCGCTCTTATCGCGTCCGCTATACTTGTAAAAACCTGTGAAAGTGTCGCCATTTTTCCCCTCCTTAATAACTCGCGTTAATCGCGCCCTGAATCGCGTTATATACTCCCCCTGAAGTAATCAGGGCCGCGCTTCCGCTCGTCGGTGTCGTGTCTGGTGTTTCCCATCCGCTCCCGGATAGTGTCCCGTCTGTCTTAAGATAAGCGCCCGCGCTCGCGCCGCTCGGTAATCCATAAATATTATTATATACGCCATCTTCGTCAACCAGTGCCGCATATATCGTGTTGCCGCTCTGAACGCGTCTTGCCTGTGCAAGTCTTTTTCCAGAGTTTGTTGTTGCTAACTTTCCCTCGGTTTCGGTCTGCGCTGTCGTTACTGCCGTATTGATCTCGCTTTGGGTCTGTGCGGCTGTCTGATAATCTGCAAGAATTGCTTGAAATTCCGCGCTTGTCAAATAATCTTCCAGTGCTGTTTGCAGTTCCGCTTCTGTTACAAAATCCCCGGCCTCTACTGTTATTGTGCCTATAACTTCCGCCGTTCCGTCGCCCCGCTCCTGTGTAAGGGTGTAAGTGTTCCCGCTTTGCGTAATTGTGATATTGCTCAAATACTCCGCGGGGTCTATATCACCGCCAAAAAGAGAGTTCGGCGCTGTCGGGTCTATATTGATTTCATAACCTCCATAACGTACGTTACTCATAATTCATTCTCCTTTCTGATCCGTGCCGGTTAGTGCCCGTGACGCTTCCTCTAGGCGCTCCTTCATGTCGTTCATGATTACTGTTCGTTTTTGGTATGAAGAAGTTTTGGCCTTTACTGCGTCCATATAAATACCGCGTATGATGTCAAAAAATGTTTCGTAATTTTTCATTGCTCGCTCGCGTCCCCCTTTTTAGTTGTACAAATCAAAACAAATTAATAACTCGTTTACGTACCATTTCAGGGGCTTGCTGTATAAAATCGCGTCTATTGCTCTCGGTAATAAGTCGGCTATTGATTCAGAAGTTCTGCCCTGTGAAATTTCGCCCCTGTCCGTTCTTGCTGTTTTGCTTCTGTTGTCGGTCTGTGTCGTTTCTGCTGTGACTGTTCCCGCGCTTGTGGTGCTCGTTTCGCTTGTGCCGTCGTCCCTATCTGTTCCCGTTTCCGTCTCGGTCCTATTGTCGCTCTTTGTGGTCGCCTCGTCCGTTGTCGTTGCCCGGCTTCCTGTTGTTGCCTCGGTCGTGTCGTCCGCGGTGTCCAGTGTGAGTTCTTCGGTGGTGTTGTAAGTTGTTGTATCATTTCCGCTGTTCTGAAGAGTCCCCGTGTCTGTGGTCGTGTCGGTCGTGTTGTGTGTTACTGTATCACTTCCGCTGTGCTGTACTGTCCCTGTGTCTGTTGTCGTGTCGGTGGTGTTGTGCGTTGTAACTTGCTGTTCATCCGTGACGCTTGTGTTCGCGTGTGTTTCGTCTGTGTCTTCTGTTGTCTTTGCTTCAGAAATCGCGGCGCTGTCTGCGTAATTGATACTCGGGGTGTTGTTGATGTCTATAGGTAAGTTCTGAAAGTTTGCCTCGGGGTAACTAATATTAGTATTAATTGTTTTTGCGGTCGTCTCGCTGTCCCGGGTGTCTGTGCCGTTCTCTGTAACTGTTCCGTCTGTGTCTACTGTATCAGTTCCCGTTCTTGTGAGCTGTGATGTCAAATTGCGGGTTTCTGTGTCTGTCTTTGCGGTCTGCTCGGTGCCTGTCTTTGCTGTTTCTGATTCTAAATTGCGGGTTTCCGTGTTTGTTCTCGCTGTCTGCTCGGTTCCGGTCTTTTCTCTTGTCTCCGTGCCTGTTCTTGTAATCTGCCCCGTTTTGCTCCCGCTCTCCTGTGTGCTCTGTGTGCCTGTTGTCGTTCCGTCTTCGGTGCCCGCGCTTGTCCTTGTGAGGTTCGGGGTTCTTGTGTTGTGGGTTTCTCCCTCTGTGGTACTTGTTCCCGTCGTTTCCGTGTTGCCTGTTGTCTCGGCTGTTCCGCTTTCCGTCTCGCTCCGTTCTTCGGCGTGCTTCGATTCCATAAAATACGTTATGAAAGGGTCGAAATTGCTTTTCACGTCTTCCAGTCGTACCATGTCCAGATATAAGGGGTAATTGAGTTTCAGGTGTCTTTTAAAATATCTTTTAAAAATACTCGGCTCGCTTCCTATTGTAAAATCAAAAAGCCATTCCGTTAAGGCTTCGGCTGTCGCGTCGTCTATCCCCGCTTCTGCGTAAATTCCCGGGTTATCTTCTAAAAATTCCTCAAATGTTGGTCTTTTCATTCTCGGCCTCGCTCCTTTCCTGATTGTTACTCGTAACGCTGTCGTTCAGCTCTTCTTTTGTTTTTACTTCGTGCCCCGTTACTGTTCCTATATCCAAAAATGCCGTTTTTACTTCTATTTTGGTGCCGTATCTTTCATTGATTCTGCGGACAAAATCCTCTCGTGCTTTCAGTGCGTTGTTGAGTGCTATATCTGTCGCTTCTGCATTCTGTGAAAGTTCCAGAGAGTTTACGCCGCTTTGCTTGTTAATTACTGCGTTAGAATTAATTCCAAATTCTGTTAAAAAGTCCGCTAATGTTTTGTCGTAAGTTTCAATAAGTGTTTTTAAGGTCTCGGCGCTCTGCGGATTGATAAGGACCTCGGGCCGCTCTTGAAGTGCTGTACGGTCTGTGTTGCTTATAATAACCGGCTTTCCCTCGCTTGTATCATCCAGCATTTTCTCCAGTACTTTGCGTTGCTCGGGTGTGCAAAAATAAATCACGCTTCCCCTGATGTTCGTTATTGTTGCGTTGATTGCGGCTTGCAGTGATGTAAGGCGGTCGCCGTAATACAAAATTCTGCTTATTGGGGGTTCGTCTATAACGCCGTTCATTGCGTAAATTCCATATTGCTCGGGGTACATTTCTATTGCTTCTCTCGGCTGTCCCTTATCACATAACATTCTGCCCCGGTTCTTTGCGTTGTAGTCCAGAAGATCAACTGCAAAAGGATATCCGTATTCCGTGAAGTTCCCCGTGTGAATTATCTGAAAATTCTGAATTTTTCCGTTAATTTCTTTAATTCCCGCGTGACCGTCTGATATAAGGCATAATTCAAGATATCGCGCGTCCATTGTTTCGGGTAAGTTGATATATTCAAAACGGCCTGTTACCAGTTCCAGAAGTCTATAAAAAATGTTAACGCCGGCCCATTGTTTTTTAAATTTATAGTCTCTATTTTTCTTTCCGCTTCCCGGAAAAAAGAAAAAATTAAAATAAGAAAACATTTTGCATTGCTCCTTTCGGTCGTTCTTTAGTTCGTCTCATAATACTGGGCATCGGGCAGTACTCGCCAAAATCTCCCGCCGCTGTTTAGCTGTTCTATTGCGCGTTCTCGTAGTCTCTTCGGTGCCGTGCTCTTTATGTTGACGCCGTGTGCCTCCACGTAGTTATAATATTGCCTTTTAGTGAAAGCGGAAGAAGTGAGCGGTTCATGTAGTCCTCTGTATCCGTACCGCTGAAAATATCGGTCCATGCTCTTTATATCTTCTTCGGTCGGCCGGATTTCATAAACGCTGAAAAAGTCATATCCGTATAGTGCTAAATTAATTGAGGGCGTGAACAAAACCGTAGGCGCGGCGGTCTGCGCTCGTAAATAATCCGCGCCGCTCTGATTTCGCTCTCGTGCTCTCGCCATTTGTGAAAGTTCAAAACGTGCGGCGGCTTCTGCTCTGTTGATCTGCTCGGCCTGTAGTTCATACTGCCTGTTGCCCGCCGCTATGCTCTGACTCAAAACCGCGTTCGCCCCTGCTCCTAAAACTCCGGTTATATTTCCAGAAAGTCCCGCGCTTAACATACTGCTCGCCGCGCTTATTGCTCTTTGCGTTCTTCCTGTGTCATATCCATACTGTGACTGTGCCGCCTGAAGTAATAACCGCTCGCTTTCAAAACCTCTGTTGATTTCGGCCTCCTGCTGTGCCTGTGAAAGTCTCGCCATTTCATAACCTCGCGTGAGTGCGTTCCATGCGCTCCCGCTCGCGCCTTCCATGATAATCTGACTGCTTCCCCATTGCGTCCCCTCCACTGTCTCGGCGTACTGATAAGGGGTGCCCTTGATATAAGAAAAACGGGCCATTGGCTTGCCTGTTGCTGACGGGTCGGCCCATTCCAAAACTTTAAGCGCCGTATCTGTTCCGTTATAAACTTGCGCGGGGGTCTTCATGTTGAGGCCGCCGCTTCCCTGGTTAGCCAAAACAAACTCCCTGTAAAGTGCAAAAACCTTATTGTTTTTTATTGTGTAATTGTTTATAGTGAAAGTAAAACCTATATTTGTCGTTTGCTCCGCGTGTGCCCCTTCTATCTGTGTGAATTCGCCGCCCGTAGTGATTCCGCTGTTTGTTCCAAGCCATCCGGCGTTGATTTTGTAGCTGTTCTGCAGTTCAAGCTGTCCGGTGCTGAAAAGATGCGTTAAGGCCTTCTTAATATCAGCGTTTGAAAAGTCGTATGCTGTTGTTTGCGGAAGTCTAAAACTTTTGTGAGCCTGCGTTGCAAAATCATATATTAAAAAAGCAGTCTCGCGCTTCGCGGCTTCCACTTTTGGGAAATACATAACCGGCTCGGTCTGTCCGCTGACTATTCCCTCGATAACTTCCTGCGTTAATTCGTCCGCCGTAAATCCTGTTAAATTAATATTTGAAACAATAACCGCCTGTTCATTTTCCGTGCTCGGTCTCGTTATTCCTTCATAATTTGCTCTGATAAGCGGTTCTGACGGGGTCCAGTCTTCCGGGGCTGTGTTTTTGAAAAGTTCATCTTCGGCCGCGCTGACGTGCCCGCGCGTCTGCCATCCACTAATATAATTAAGATTCGCGGCGCCGCCTAAACTCATAAGGGCGTCGATTTCCAGAAATAGTGCTGTTGTGCTCTTTGCTAAAGATTTGGGAACGCAAAAATAATAGTAATTCGAATTATCTGAATTATCAGATAATTTGACATAATCAACATTTTTTATAGAAGAATAGGGGGCGTTGATTTTAATCACCGGGGCATCAATATCTTCTCGTAGAAAATAAACATCTGTGAGGGTCTGCGCCGTCGCTGTTTCCAAAACCGCCGCGGTCGCCGGGTAGTCTTCGCCTCCAAAACCGGTATTAAAATATAGAGTAACGCTTTTTAACATTCCTTTTTCTCCTTCCTGTGCCTGTGTTCATGTTAGAAAAGGGGGCGCGGTATGTGCCCCCTTCCTCCATCATTCTGTTTTAATTATTCGTTGCCATTCACTGTGATAGCTTTTGTAGCAGTAACGTTATCATTTAAGTGAGAAGTCCAAGTGACTGTAAGTGTCGCGGCTGTCTCGTCATCACCAATAGAAAAGCGTCCTGTCGCTTCGTCAATAACTGTTTTACTAGAAGCATTTCCGGAAATACTGAAAGATCCAAACTTATCAGCAATTTTGCCGCTCGGTGCTGTTACTGTTTTTACAATAATTTTTCCGTCCGCGCCTCTGTCGTATGCTGTTACTCCATCGTAGGTATCAAGAGTAGCCGCGGAAATTCCTATGGACGCGCTCGGAACGTATGCAATAACATTTGAGAAAAGAGAAGTCGCGTAGAGAACCCAATAATGAAGCCATAACTTCTTCTGAAGAGTGTTTCCGAAATACTGTTCTGTTACTTTCGGAAATCCTGCAATTCCGTGAATTTCGAAAAATTCTCTGTCGGCGTAAAGTGCAAAAACATCGCCAAAACTTCCAGACTTCACGGAAATACCGCGGCCATTATCTGACAATTCAACAAAAGATTTGTTGAACGCCCAAGCCGTAACATAAGTATCCATCGTAGCGCCCGTTTCGTTATCGGTGATAAGTACCCCCTCGCCTTCAGGAGTGTGTGTGTAAAAGTGTGCAAGATTACAAACCGGGGTCATTTCCGCCTTAAGGTCATTCACGTCTACCTTAAGCGCTTTCGCGAAAGCAAGTGCCGTGTCTTTGTCTTCGGGCTTTGCAATAGCGGAAAGGTAAATGTTCCCCTCTGCAATATTTTTAGTTATCAGCTCTTTGAACGCGGCAACATCCGCCATTTCCATCGTATTAAATAACGCCCGCTCCACTCCGTCCATATATCTCATGAACGCGGCCTCGGAAGTAAGGGCTCCATAAAGTTCTTCTTCAACAATAGATACTGAAGATTTTAGCCTTAAGGGCTTTGTAAGATACTGCGCTTCGATATTCACGGGCTCGTCTTCGAAAAACTCCACGCTGTCGTTTTTCGGATCGTAGTTCTTAACTTCCACAAGATCCATAGCAAGAAGCTGAACGTCGAAAGTCCTGATGTCTTCGCCCCGTAGCTTTTTGAACGGGCTCTCATATGCTCTCGCGTTTTTGATCTTCTGCAATCCAATAAGATTTACCAGTGTTTTGTGCCATTCATTCTGAATAACCTCCGGGGCCGCGCGTAACTGGTCGGCAAAATTTGCAAAAGTCTGCTTTGTAACCGCCGGTAGGTTATATTGATAGGCCTTATTTACTGCGGCGTTAATAGTATTAACAACATTAATCGCGTTATAATTTTTAAGTCTCGCCATTTTTATTTTCTCCTTTCATTAAAAGTTAGTATATACTAACTATGTGTTTGTTTAGTCTATCATTTCGAAAAGTTCCTCAACCGTCATTTTTGGCCCGTCGTCCTCGTCTTCGTCCTCGGAAAAACTCGCCCCGTTTCTGATCTGGTCAAGCAACTCTAGATTCGTCTTATTTAGCTTTGCAACTGTTTCGGTAAGTTTTGCAACATTCTGTTCTGCTTCGGCCCGTGCTTCTTCGTCTCGGTCATTCTCTGTAAGAATATCGGACGAAATCACGGCAACATCCGCGCCCTCTTCCATCAGGGCCTTCAGTTTTTCGTTCAGAAATTCTGCTTTCATGAATAATCCCCTCCTAACCTTTCCGTAAGTACTGTGATAGCCTCTTTCAAGTCTTCAATCGTTCTTCTCATTTGCTCCTGCTCCGTTTTCATATAGTTAAAAAGCATAACCGCCATGAATATCGGAAATCCAACTGAAGAAATGAAAGTACCAATATTCTGAATATTAAAAACCGCCTCGGTCGTTTCCATTTTTTTCACCTCTCTTTTATTATAAATTATTTTTTTCTTTTTGTCAAACTTTTCAGACAATTTATGCTGAAATGAAACAATTTTGTTTCATAAGCAATTTATGCAATTGCGGAATAATTTGTTATACAACAATTATGCAAAATGATTTCGCGGCTGTCGTCTGTCAATAAGTGCCATTCTCGGCAATAACAAACATCATATGAAGTCGGGCCGCTGTAGTGCTCTAACGTAACGGGTCCCACAAAATCCACGAAAAAATTATCAATAATACTTACCGTAACTGTTCCAGAATAAGCGGGCGTTTTGTAACTCACTATCGTATCCGTGTTAAAAACTGACATATCTGGGCAATAATTAAAATAAGTGCCGCGGTTTCCCCCGCCGTCTGTATACCATAGCGTAGTGCCTGCCTTGTCCTGAATCGGGCCTGAATAATCACTTGCAATCATTTCGGACCAATAATTATTCCCGGCCTGCGCTCTTACTTGTAATTTTAGCGTTCCAGAATAACCCGGATCCGCGGGCGTAAATTCCAGATAATCCCCGGCGCCGTCTCCGCCGCCGCTTGACGTCTTAACTTGCTTTTGGAAACTTCCGCCCGTTTCTCCCTGTGTTATTCCGTTTATAGTGATACCTGTATATTCACAAAAAATCCCTATAAGCTTCGAAAAGTCAACTTTTACCTTTTCGGGTCCGGGGGCGTCTGTGATCTCGGATATCCAGATAGGGCCGCGCTTTTTTCCGCCTTTGCTCTTTGTATAATTAAATCTCATTAACATTACGCTCCGCGCCTCCCTTTAACTTTTAGCAACTATAAAATTCACAATTTCCTGAATTTTCACCGGGTCAAAACCTAACGCCTTAAGGCTGTTCACGCGTGCTTCGCCATTTCCAAACTGACCACATAAAACCGCCGCCGCGGCTGTCGCGTTTTCCGCCGCTGTTTTCGGGGCTTCGGCTTCGCGCTTCGCGCTCGCCCTCCACTCTTCCGCGTTCATATAGCTTTTATCTAAATCTAAATAAGCGCCCCAACCGTTTAACTTTCCGCGGCTCGTCCACTGAAAAACATCAGGTCCACTCCACGGTCCCCAACCGTTTTTGTCCGTCCACGGCTCTTCCCTGAATGCTTCCTGCTCTTTCATGCTCGCGTACTGTGCCGCCCATAACGGAACATGAAGAACATCATAACCCACAAAATTTCCTAGAAATCCTTTACTTGTATAAATTCCACATTTTTTGCCGGTCATTTTGTTAATAGCTTTAATAAATAATAACGCCCGCGCGGGCTGTCCAAAATTAAGCCCGTTTTGCTCGCTCTCCCAATCAAGCCATATATTAAAATCTGCGTTTATTCCTTTTATAACATCGAAAAAATGCTCCGCTTGTTCTTCGGGGCTCCCATTATTACTATAGTAGTGATATAAGCCAATAAGAAGTCCCGCGGCTTTTGCTCCCTCTAACTGTGTAAAAAGTGCCGGGTTCACGTAGCTTTTGCCCTGCGTCGCCTTAATAATTACAAAATCGGGGCGCTTTCCGTTTTTGTCTTTAAGTTCTGCAAAATCAATTCCCGCCTGATAGCTCGAAATATCCAGTCCGTTCATTCTTCACCTCCGCCAAAAATTAACTCACTTAATATCACTAATATTAATAAAAATATAACATTTGCCATAACTAACTCCTTAATTTAGAATAAGGGGCATCAGCCCTTCTCTCTCAACTCATCAGCTGTGCCCCTGTGCCTGTATACTGGAAACGGTTCAATCCGTGACCTTTCCATATTTATTATAACTTATAACAATTAAAAATTCAACTTTATTTAATCCCTGACCCCGCGGGCGGCCTGAATTTTATTTTACCGCCCCCGGCTTCTGTTATCTTTTTGGCTTCTTCTAAAATCTGCCTTATAACTTCTAATAATTCCTCGCGCTCGGTTCTTTTCATGTTATGCCTCCTTTCAAGTATTCCTCCGCTCGGAATACTTCAAGTATTCCTCCGGATCCATAATACAACCATCTGCAAAACAAAATATAAAATAACAAAAACAAAAACGCGTGTAATCATGATTAACTCTCCTTTCTTTTAAAAATCCAGCCTTATCGGCTTCGTGTACCTTCTTACAATTCTGAAAATTTCAAATTTTAACTTGTCGGGCTTCGCTGTGTTCGCCGCAATCGTCGCTTCTGTGCATAAGGTCAACAACCTTTTTTCTGCTTCGGCCTTTTCCCTCTCTGCCTTTTCTCTTCCAATTCTCTCTCGTTCAAGTGCAATTTTTAGCGCCGCTTGTTCTGCCGCCATCTCTTTAATCTTATACTGAAAGCAATTCTCGCATTCATATTTCATCATTTTGTGACCTCCTAAAATATTAAAATAACCTTTTTCTAATTTTATTTTAGCATATTAGCCCTGATAATGTAGTAGAAAAAATGGATGAAATAGTGCTCTTTTTTGTGCATTTTGCACAAATTAAAAAATGTAAAATAAAAAGGTTTATAATTACAAAAATTACGCCGCCCCCGCTCTTTTCTTTTCCTATTTAGTTAGTTAAGACAAACAAAAGCTAAAGAAAGAAAGAGGGAAAGCGAAAAGCGAATTTTTAAAATTTCCGCTTATTTTATTTTTAATAAAAGATAATATTAATTATCATTAAAAGGC
>JAZNMA010000097.1:0-47250 GCA_045579345.1 Christensenellaceae bacterium
GATGGCAGAGCCGAACCCAGTCCGTTCTTGCTACATCTTTCCATATCAAAAGGGGTAGCCTTAGCGACTACCCCTTTTGATATGGAGCAGGTGATGAGAAACATCTCCGTAAACTTAGTTTACTACGATGGCAGAGCCGAACCCAGTCCGTTCTTGCTACATCTTTCCATATCAAAAGGGGTAGCCTTAGCGACTACCCCTTTTCATTTGGAGCAGGTGATGAGAAACATCTCCGTAAACTTAGTTTACTACGATGGCAGAGCCGAACTCAGTCCGTTCTTGCTACATCTTTCCATATCAAAAGGGGTAGCCTTAGCGACTACCCCTTTTGATATGGAGCAGGTGATGAGAATCGAACTCACAACCACAGCTTGGGAAGCTGTTGTTTTGCCACTAAACTACACCTGCACGTCGAAACAAACTACGCTCTCAATAGCCTATGCTAACGCATATTCCACCTTTTGAACTCATTTTTATTGTTTTTTACTATTCTATCATAAAATTATTTTAAATGCAAACGGAATTTTATCTATTATATTGATAATTGAAAAAAACTGTGTTATAATTCTTATATATCTTCTTTAGGAGTTTAATTTATGGCTTTATTTTTAAGAATTCTAGAATGGGCGGATGATAGCAAAGACACTTTAGTATACAAACTTCCTCTCGAAAAAGGCGGGAGAGAGATTAACCACAAAAGTAAACTTATAGTTAGAGAATCTCAACAAGCAATTTTTGTCCACAAAGGTCAAATTTGTGACGTTTTCTCCCCCGGCACGTATAGCCTTAATACACAAATTTTCCCAATACTTTCTAAACTTGCAGGTTGGATGTATGCTTTTCAAACTCCGACAACTGTTGACGTTTATTTTATCAATACAAAACAGTTTACAGGTTATAAATGGGGCACGGCTAATCCCATTATAATGCGTGACGCTGATTTCGGGGCTATCCGAGTTAAAGGTTACGGTTCTTATGCGTTTAAAGTAAAAGAGGCGAGCACATTCCTAAAAGAACTTTTTGGAACTAACACCTCCTTTAAGACCAATGACATTGCCGATTTCCTTAAATCAATGCTTATATCCGCTCTTTCGGACGCACTTGCAGAAAGCAAGGTCTCTGCGCTAGATTTAGCTAGCAACACACTTGAATTTAACCAACTAGTAAAAACTATTATCCAAAATAAATTTAACGAAATAGGTTTAGAACTTACTAATCTATTTATAGAAAACATATCGTTACCATCTGACGTCGAAAAAGCAATTGATGAACGCACGAAACTTGGAATTTTAGGCGACAAAACAGACGTTATGATGAAAATTGCAGCGGCGGAAGCTATGAAAGACGCCGCTAAAAACGAAGGTATGGGCGGTGCATTTATGGGCGCAGGTGTCGGAATAGGTGCTGGTGCGGGAATGGGCGGTATATTTGCAGATGCATTCAAGACCAAGCCTAACGAAAAGAGCGCTGAAGCTAACGACTTAAAAATTTGTTCTTCTTGTGGCAAACAAGTTTCAAAAACCGCAAAGTTTTGTTCAGAATGCGGTACTAAACTTCCTAGCACTAAATTCTGTGCAGAGTGTAGAAAGGAACTTTCTTCTTCCGCCAAATTTTGCCCTGAATGCGGAGCAAAACAATAACCAAATAAAAGTTTGACGCCCGATTATATCGGGCGTTTTTTATATCAATCCATAGAAAATCAAACCAAGCACTGCTGAAATTATGATTAATAATATCGGTGATAGTGCTTTTTTCTTTACCATTTTACAAATTATTGCAATCGTGGCAATAATTAAAAATATTACTAATGCTATCCAATCAAATTTTAGAGTATCATAAATACTGCCAACAGACATAATAACCGTCAAAATCAACGTGATAGCTGTACCAATTATAAGCCCGATTACAACCGGTCTTATTCCACTTAAAAAAGCCTTTACCCCACCAAACTGCATCAAACCCTTCATTATTGACGCAATTATCAAAATTATAATAAAAGATGGTAAAACTACGCCGAGCGTTGCTAATATTGCACCAAAAACACCTTCTTTACTAGCACCGATAAAAGTCGCCATATTAATAGCTATAGGTCCTGGCGTAGATTCTGCAACCGCAATGAAGTTTATTACTTGCTCGCTCGTAAACCCATAGCGCAACGCCTCTTCAGTAACCAGTGGAATCATTGCATATCCACCGCCAAAAGATACTAATCCAATCTTAAAAAAGGTTAAAAACAAATCCAAAAGTATGGGCATCATTTTCCCTCCTCTTTAGATTTGTTCTTTTTTCTAAATATCTCTATAAGATAAACAGTTACACCTACCACTCCACCAATTAAAATAAAAAAGATGCTGGAAAAATTAACTGCAAACAATGTTAAACCCAAAAAAACAGACAAACTCAATATTGTCATTATTAAGTTAAAAGCAGATTTTTTAAGTTTTTTAAACATTTTAAACCCAGCTGAAAGAATCAAATAAGCGACGCAAGCACGTATTCCGCCAAAAGCATATTTTACAAAAGCTAGAGATAAAAATTTATCAAAAAAGAAAGACACTATAAAAATAATAATAAACGACGGCAAAACAACGCCTAAGGTCGCAAAAACGGAACCTAATACGCCGTTCCTTTTATATCCAACGTAGGTTGAAGTATTAATAGCAAGAGGGCCGGGAGTAGATTCGGCAATAGCCACTATATCCATAAACTCATCATGGTCTAGCCACTTTTTTCGCTCAACAAATTCTCTTTCGATTACGGCTATCATCGCATAACCACCACCGAAAGTGAACAGCCCTATTTTAAACATAACTATAAAAAGTTTTAAAAGTGATTTTAATTTACTCATGTTTTAAATTATAACTCCGTTACTTTTTTTTTGCAATCATTTTTATACAATAAATTAAAAAGCACTCTTTCGAGTGCTTTTTATCACATTATGTTTTATTTTTCTTTTGCTTTTTAATTGGAATTCAAATATTTAATATTAAACTCTAATTTGTTTTCCAGCACTTTCTTCTACAACTTTTATAAGTGCATTAATTTGTTTGCCATTATTAATCATGTCGTAAAGTTTTTCAATAAGTGCAACTTTTTCGCCAGAATATTCGCAATATTTTTCTAGCGTTGCTTTAACTCCAAATTCTTTTGCATACGCAGATAATTCCTTGCTACTATCGTCGCCCTCAGGATTAAACACTAAGCCTGTCGCGATACCAATACAAATATATTCGCTTGGAAGTCCGTGTTTTTCACAAAGCTTCAATGCGCCTATAAGTCTATCGTTACTTCCTAATTTTCTAATAGTGTCCCTACCAACCCTAGCAACCGTATCACCTAGCGCTTTATTCAAGAAACGGTATAAAAGATTTTCCGCGTGAGAAATTAACATATCCATTTCCACGCCGTTTTCTTTAGATATTGCTAATGCAGATTGCATTAAAGATTTATAAGCAACGTATTTTATATCAAAGTCTTCTGCTGCTTGATAAATGTATTCATAATCTCTTAAAAAGCCCAAATATGCACAAGTTGCATGGCTCATATTGTGCATGAACAGTTTTCTTTGTATAAACATGTTAAAAGGTTTATACGGATATAAATTTTGCACATCGTTAGGAACTTCGCCTTTAAATGCGTTAAGGTCAACCGGTAAAATATTATAAGGCTCAACGTAAACGCGTAAAGGATTACCTTGTTTTTTCTCTTCGGTCATAACAGGCACCATCCTACCTATACTTGCCTCAACAAATCCGACCTCTTGTTCAACCCTTTCGGCATATTCAGGAATTTGTTCTTTTATCAAGCCTTTTAAAAATTCGTCTGCACCGATTAAGTTTTCACAAATTATGATATTAAACGGCTTAGCGTTTTTATCAAAATGCTTCTTTAAACCCAAAGCAATTGGTTTTGCAATGAATTTTAATTCGTTTACACCGATTGCCGTTGCCATAATGTCCGCTGATGCAATTTCATCTGAAACAAGTTCAATATCTGTACCGTCTATACCGTAAACGTTTTTTACAATGATTTCTTCCAATCCGTCGTTAGAAACCACGTCTACGGGATATTCTTTATCCGCATTAAGCCTACCTATAACTTCTTTATTAATGTCAATAAAGCCAACAGAATATCCACTTAGCGAAAAAAGCTGTCCAATAAAACCACGGCCGATATTCCCCGCTCCGTACATAATAAATTTCTTAATATTTCACCTCTTAAAATTTTAAATTAATTTTTACTGATTTTTTTCAACACGAAAGAGCGTTCCCATTTTACTCTCTTATTGTATTTTAAAAAGTTACGGTCAACACTTTCATTAACACCGAGAATATCACAGGCAAAGTTACTAGTGCTAAAACGTAAGAAATGAAACACGTTTTAGCGCCCTCCGTGGCATCCATTCCTACTGATTCAGGAAATACGACTACGTTCATTCCGATAGGCATTGCAGAACAAACAATCACAAAGAAAGCAATGCGCATGAAATCCGCATCTCTCCAGCCTAACAGATAAACGATAGCAACAAGACAACTACAAATAAGTGGCAAAATTAGTAAGCGTACTACGGAAATTATATAAGCTTTAATAGACGTAAATAATTTACCGAACGATACACTTGCAACAGCAGCGCCGGTAATTAACATAGCAGGCGCACTTCGACAATTACCAAGGATGGTACATAAATCATTAAGGAAACTAGGAATTGCAAAACCTAATCCACTTGAAAGTAGTCCGAGCGCTATACCTATCAGTGAAGCACACATAGGCACACCAAATAAGCGTTTTAAACTAATTTTGAAAGATGATTTTTCCGACAAGGGTTGTCTTTCCATCCCAAACGGCTCTGTTAAAATATAATAACCATAACTTACAACAGCAAGTTCTAACGGAATACAGAAAAGTATCATTTGTGCTTTTGCTTCCAAACCAAAAACAGCGTCTAGAAGAGGATACCCAAAATATCCGAAGTTGCCAAATGCAAACGCATACTTGTATAAGTTTTTATGAAATTTTTCTTTACCTAAAACTTTAGCAAAAGGTATTGCAAGTAACACGGAAATTACCGCAAAAACAGCCCCGGCAAGCAAAATCAGTGCGTATTTTTTAATCTCGTATACGTTTATTCTCGTAGAAAGACTAATTATACTGTATGCAGGTGTAAAAAGATTTACAAGCAACCCTGCTAGTACTTTTTTACCTTGTCCAGTTATTATGCCTTTTTTTGAAAAAAAGTAGCCTATTAATATTAATATAAGTAATATTGTAACTTGTTGTAGAGTCGTAAAAAATAACATTATTACTTTTCCTCATGTATTAAATGCTACAAAAATTTCCCTACCCTTCGGGTAGAGAAATTTTAGAGTTATTTGTTTATCTCTTCCATTGTAAGTTATAGTGAACGTCGTCTGCCTTTTCTTCAGCTGTATATCTACGAAGAGTATTTACAACTTTTCCGTCGTTATACTTTCTATCGTTGATAGGTTCAGCAGTACCCATAACAGTTACGTTTAATTGACGTCTTCTTGCACGAACTTGGTCCCAGTCAACAAAGTATACGTGTGCGAACTCACCGCCGTCTAATACACCGTCTTTAATAGTCATCACTTCGCTTCTGCCAAAGAAAACTGAACGAAGGTGTCCGTCGGTATTTAAGCTTGTTACATCGCCAGGTTCATTTACGAATCTACCGAATTGAGTGTGGATAGGACCTGGGTGCATATATTCGTTAGTTTCTGAATAGTCAGGAACTAATTTTTGCATAATCTTTAAAATATCGTGTTGGAGATATTCCATATCGTATTTATCAAGGTCGTGTGAACATTCTTGAACCATTACTGAACAAGTAGTATGGTGTGACGCGATGGTAACTGTACCATTCTTAATACCAGATTCTTCAACGATGTGAAGAATGTCGCTTGTTACGTCGTGGAATGTAGGTCTCCACCCTCTTGATTGAAGTTCAATTTCTTTTTGAAACACTTTGAATTCCATAATAATTACTCCTAATATATGTTTTTTATTTTTCCCTTACGGGTTCTTTACTTTTTATTAAGTCTTTCACCTACCGCTCCGCCCGGATGAATAAGTGCAAATTGCTCGTTCTTAAATCCTGTCTCTTCTATAAGTGCTGTTTGCAATGCATGGCATATCATACATAGCGCAGTAGTAGATGTCGTTCCTTGTGAATTATATTTATCCGTTTCTCTATTAACGAACTGTTTTAACACAGCGTCTGCATTTACCGCTAATGGCGACTCCATATTTTCAGTAATTGAAATTATCTTTACACCTTTTGCTTTGCATATGTCGATTATCGGTAAAAGCTCTTTTGTCTTTCCGCCACGAGAAGCAAAAACCATAACGTCGCCCGCTTGTAAAAAACCAGTTGCACCGTGAACAGCTTCCGCAGGAGAAATAAATCTTGCAGGTTGCTCTATACAACAAAGAAGGTGTGCTAAATGCTGACATATAATGCCAGAATGACCACAACCGCACGTGCCTATTCTTGGCGCGTCTTTTAAAAGTTCAACCGCTTTTGAAAATTCCTTTTCATCTAAATAATTCAGCATCGAGCTGATACATTCCGCTTCAATTTGATAGGCTTGCTTTACAGCGTTTAAAGTTTCTTTCTGCATATTCCACCACGTATTTTTGCATTTAAGCAGTTAATAAAATTATAAAAAAAGTATAACAAATATTACCAAGATTGTCAATGTTTTTTTAGATGTTTTTGCTTTGTCCCTATAATAAAAGTAACAAAAAAAACTATAATAAAACTTATTTTAATTTTTTGACTTTTTTGTCTAAGTCTTTTTATAAAAATGCACCTCCTAAAAGAGTCTAACTCTTGGGGTGCATTTCATTCATAATCCGTTTTTAATTTTATTTATTTGCGCTACTTTCACAGTATATACAACGATACACACCGCTATCAGTCAACTTAAACACGTGGTCTATCCCTTGCTCAACCGACGTTATGCATCTGGGATTTTTACACTTTATTACGTTTTTAAGAAGCTTTGGAGGCTCTGGCCTTATTTTACTTTCGATAACTTGGTCTTTTATGATGTTTACTGTGGTTTCCGGAGCAATATAACCTAAAACTTCAAAATCAAGTTTTATATCTTCATCAATTTTGATTATATCTTTTTTACCTGTTTTTTTGCTGGGTAAATTCTTAAAAAGCGCAACTGTACATTCAAGTTCTTCCAATCCTAAAAGTTCATAAACCTTTCTGCCCTTTCCTGCTTCTATGTGGTCTATCACTATGCCGTTTTTTATTGCATCTATCTTCATATACTCCCCCTATTTAACCCCTAAAAGTTTCATTATTAACGCCATTCTAACGTATCTTCCGTTTTGAACTTGCTTAAAGTAACAAGCACGTGAATCACTATCAACATCTATTGCAATTTCGTTAACTCTAGGTAGTGGATGAAGTATACACATATCTTTTTTAGCGGGCTCTAGCTTATCTAAGGTCAAAATATAACTATCTCTTAACCTTAAATATTCTTCTTCGCTGAAAAATCTTTCCTGCTGTACTCTAGTCATATAAAGAACGTCAAGCTCGCCCATCACTTCTTCTAAACTAGTTGTTTCTACGTATTCCATTCCACATTTATCCATTATGTCTGTTTTTACATAATCTGGAATCTTGAGTTCTTTCGGAGAAATAAGCACTAACTTTATTCCTTTTTGTCTAGAAAGAGCTTGAATTAACGAGTGAACCGTTCTGCCGAACTTTAAGTCCCCGCAAAAACCCACGGTAAGATTATCAAGTCTGCCCTTTTCAGTTTTAATTGTTAATAGGTCTGTAAGCGTTTGCGTCGGGTGGTTGTGTCCGCCATCCCCTGCATTGATTATAGGAACTTTAGAACTCATTGACGCGACGAGTGGTGCGCCCTCTTTGGGGTGGCGCATTGCTATTATATCAGAGTAACAGCTTACTACTTTTATAGTATCTGATACGCTTTCTCCCTTTGTTGAAGAAGAGCTATTTGCATCGGAAAAACCAAGCGTCTTACCTCCCAATGACAACATTGCGGATTCAAAACTCAGCCTTGTCCTTGTTGACGGCTCAAAAAAGAGTGTTGCTAGAATTTTATTTTCACACTTTTTTGAGTATTTTTCTATATTTTTGCTGATGTCTTCAGCAACACACAAAAGCTCGTTTAATTCTTCAACTGAAAAATCTGTAATCGCTAGTAAATTTCTCATGTTTTTTCCCCTTCATTTATGCTTTTATCCAACTTTCGTCAGAAGGATTATCTCTAAATGCTTTGAGCCTTTTTTCGTCTTCTGGTTTAATATAACCAATTTCCACTGCTACTTTAATTGTTGTGTCAAAATCAGTTAAGCTTACGTTTTTAACGTTCGCCTCTTTTAATCTTTCCAGCCCTTTCTTCATGCCGTAAGTATATATGCTTACGATACCGAGTACTTCCGCACCTGCTTCGCGAAGAGAATTAACCACGTCTATTACACTTCCGCCTGTTGATATTAAATCTTCTATAACTACTACTTTTGTCCCCTTATCAAGTTTGCCCTCGATTTTATTATTTCTACCGTGGTCTTTACTAGAACCGCGAACGTATCCCATAGGCATTCCTAAAATATGTCCAGCAATAGCCGCATGCGCAATCCCTGCTGTACTCGTTCCAAAAAGAGCTTCTGCTTCTGGATATTCTTTTTTAACCGTCTCCGCAATAGCGTTTTCTACTACCTCTCTTGCTTCCGGTGAAGTTAAAATAAGTCTGTTATCACAATAAATCGGACTCTTTATTCCGCTTGCCCACGTAAAAGGTTCGTCCGGACGCAAAAATACTGCTTTTATTTTAAGTAAATTCTCCGCAACTTTTTTAGCGATTTCCATTTGTTTTTCTCCTTTATTATCCTAAGAATTCTTCAACGCACTTTCTGTACGCAATTACTGGATCATCAGCACCAGTTATTGAACGCCCTACAACTATATAGTCTGAGCCTATTTCTTTTGCCAATGCAGGTGTAGTAACTCGTTTTTGGTCACCAACAGCATCGCCTGCAAGTCTTATTCCTGGTGTTACTGTAATAAATTTTTCACCACACACACTATGCACTTTTCCTGCCTCAAGCGGAGAACATACTACCCCGTCAAGTCCACTTGCTTTAGCATTTAATGCATAACTCATAACAACTTCGTCTATCGGTTTATCTATTAATAATTCTTTTTCCATCATTTCTTGACTTGTCGAGGTAAGCTGAGTTACTGCTATAAGTAAAGGTCTAGTTCCGTCTGGTCTTGTAAGTCCTTCAATCGCACCTTTCATCATTTGCGAACCGCCACTCGCGTGTAAATTTACCATATCTACGTCAAAAGAAGATAAAACAGACATTGACTTTTTTACGGTGTTAGGTATATCGTGAAGCTTTAAGTCTAAAAAGATTTTATGCCCACGCTTTTTTATTTCTTTGACTATTTCTATTCCACCCGCATAAAAAAGTTCCATTCCTACCTTTAAATAAGGTTTCTCTTCTTTGAATTTATCCAAAAAATCAAAGAGCTGTTCTTTAGAATTAAAATCACAAGCTATAATTACTTCTTTACTCATTTGTGCGCCTCCCCTATTATTTCGTTTATATCTTTAATATTGTATTTTTGCATTGCGAACGGCAAGTTGTTTACAATATCTCTACACGCATAAGGATTAACTAGATTTTCCGCGCCAACTTGCACCGCAGTTGCGCCCGCCATCATCATTTCTATCACGTCTTCCGCAGACGAAACCCCGCCTATTCCAATTAGTGGGAGTTTAACCGCTTCATAAACTTGATAAATCATCTTTAAGGCTATCGGGAAAATCGCTCTCCCCGAAAATCCACCTATCTTATTTGCAATTACTGGACGACGCTTTTTTAAATCAATCCTAAGACCTTGCGAAGTGTTTATTAAACTTATTCCGTCCGCACCGCCTTGTTCACACGCTTTTGCAATGGAAACAATGTCGGTTACGTTGGGACTGAGTTTTACAAATACAGGTTTATTAGTTACGTTTTTAACAGCCTTAGTTACCGCTTCTGCGTTTTTGGGCTCCGTACCAAAACTCATTCCACCATTGTGCACGTTAGGACAACTGATGTTTACTTCTATTATATCCACGTCTTTTACAGCGTTCATTTTATCCGCGCAGTAAGCGTATTCGTCCACAGAAAAACCACTTAAATTGGCAATTATTGCGTTATTATATACGCTCCTAAGCCTAGGGATTTCTTCACTTATTACCTTATCTATGCCCGGGTTTTGAAGCCCTATTGAATTGATAAGCCCTGCGGTACATTCAGCAATTCTAGGCGTTGGATTTCCAAATCTAGCTTCTTTCGTCGTGCCTTTTATAGATATTCCACCTAAAACGTTTATATCGTAAATATCGTTAAACTCGTACCCAAAACCGAACGTGCCACTCGCAGGTATAACGGGGTTTATTAATTCTACCCCGCAAAGATTTACTTTGGTATTTACCATATAATCTCCTCCTTTTCGAGCACGGGTCCATCTTTGCATATACGTTTGTTGCCATATTTGGTCTTGCAAGAGCACCCCATACACGCGCCAAAGCCACAACCCATTCTTTCTTCAAACGAATAATGTCCACTGGTAGTAGTTGCGTTATATACTGCTTTAAGCATAGGTTCAGGACCACAAGTATATACGTGTGAATACTCGTTAACCTCTTTTACCGCATCCGTTACAAATCCCTTTATTCCACAACTTCCGTCAACGGTTGTTACTAAAACTTTTACTTTTAAATCTTCAAACTCATTCTTATAAAATACTTCGCTTTCAGTATTAAAGCCGAGTATTACCGTTGGTTTTTTGCCCTCTTTAATTAAACATTTTGCAAGGTAGTAAAGAGGCGGAACACCTACACCACCTCCGATTAAAAGTGGCGTTTCGCCAGAAAAATCGGTAAAATATCCATTTCCAAGTCCGGTCAGCACGTCTAAAATTTCACCGCCATCCATTGCTGAAAGCTTTTCCGTTCCTTTGCCGACGACTTTATAAATTATACTGAGAATACCATCACTAACGTCACATACCGAAATTGGTCTACGCAAAAATAAGTCGTCAAGTTTAATATTTACAAATTGACCTGGACGTTCAATAGCTGTTACGTCGCCTTTAAGACGCATCTTATATACTTTGTCAACGAGTTTATCATTTGATAGAACGGTAAAATATCCCTGTTTCAAATTTATTCTCCTTTTACGCATCAATTGTAGAAATGCTTAGCGTGATTTCTTCTAACACGTCAAGTAAAACCTTAACGGTGTCAAGAGCCGTAAACATTGTAACGTTATTTTCAACCGCCGCCCTACGAATCTTATAGCCATCGCTTTCTTGACCGAGTGAATTTACGTCTCTCGTGCTTATAACGTAAGTAACGTATCCACGACGAATTGCGTCTAAAATTTCCTCATTGCCTTCACTAATTTTTGCTTTAACCCTTGTTCTTATTCCATGTTCTTTTAAGAATTTTGCAGTGCCTGTCGTCGCCTCAATATTAAAACCTAAGTTGTAAAATCTTCTAACTAACGGCAAAGCTTCTTCTTTATCACAATCTGCAATAGACACGAAAAGCGTTCCATAATTCATAACGTTCATGCCTGATGCCTGAAGAGCTTTAAATAGTGCGCGATTTAATCTGTCGTCATAACCAATTGCTTCGCCTGTTGATTTCATTTCCGGTGAAAGATATGCATCAAGTCCGCGAAGTTTATTAAACGAGAATGCTGGCGCTTTAACGTACCAACGTTTTTTCTCGGCGGGATAAAGTTCAGTCAATCCTTGCGATTTTAAAGATTCTCCTAAAATCACCTTAGTGCCTATATCTGCAAGCGAATATCCCGTTGACTTAGACAAGAAAGGAACTGTTCTTGATGAACGCGGGTTTACTTCTATTACGTAAACGTCCTCATTTTTGTCTACTATAAACTGTATGTTATATAACCCAACTATACCGATGCCTAATCCCAATTTCTTTCCATATTCAAGAATAGTATTTTTAGCCTTCTCGCTAACCGAGAAAGTCGGATACACGCTAATACTGTCGCCTGAGTGTACGCCAGTTCTTTCGATTAACTCCATAATTCCTGGAACAAACACGTCCGTTCCGTCGCATACTGCGTCTATTTCAAGTTCTTTTCCTACTATATATTTATCAACTAATATTGGGTGGTCTTCGCTTATGTCAACTGCGTTTTGTAGGTATTCGCGAAGTCCTTTCTCGTTGCCTACTATTTGCATTGCTCTTCCACCTAAAACGTAAGAAGGACGAACTAGAACAGGGTAGCCGATTTCTTCTGCAACCTTAACGCCGTCCTCTACACTGAACACAGCTTGTCCTTTTGGTTGCGGTATGTTTAGTTTTTCCATAATCTTTTCAAATGCATCTCTATCTTCTGCGTTGTTGATTGCATCAACGTCAGTTCCGATTAGTTTTGCACCTCTTTCTTTTATGGGTTTAGCGAGATTTATTGCCGTTTGTCCACCAAGTGAAGTTATTACGCCGAACGGATTTTCATACTCGATTACGTTCATTACGTCTTCAGCCGTCAACGGTTCAAAATAAAGTTTATCACTAACAGTATAATCTGTTGAAACGGTTTCTGGATTGTTATTGATTATTATAGCCTCATACCCGCTCTCTTTTATCGTCTTAACTGCGTGTACGGTTGAATAGTCAAACTCCACGCCTTGACCGATACGGATGGGACCACTTCCTAAAACAACTGCCTTTTCTTTATCTGTAATTATAGATTGATTTTCGCCCGTATATGTAGAGTAAAAATACGGAATATACGCACCACTTTTGAGCGTATCAATCATTTTGTAGATGGGTTTTATACCTTTTTCTTTACGGAAAGCGTTGACTTCGAGTTCTTTCATTTCCCAAAGTTTAGCTATATATTGGTCGCAGAAACCCATTTCTTTTGCTTTTCTTAAAAGCTCAGCGTCGTTCTTGTTTGCTTTTAACAACTTTTCCATATTTACAATATCTAATATGGTATTTAAGAAAAGTTTAGTAATTTTAGTAATTTCGTGAATTTTATCCACGCTAATTCCACGCCACAAAAGTTCTGATATTGCAAAAATATTATCAGCCTTAAATTCTTTAATATATTCTAACATTTCTTCGGTAGGCATATTGTCGAATTTAGAAATGTACAAGTGATTTACACCAACTTCTAGTGAGCGGGTTGCTTTAAGCATACTCTCTGAAAGATTTGAACCTATTGCCATAACTTCGCCCGTAGCTTTCATCTGAGTACCTAATACGTTAGATGCAGATGTGAATTTATCAAACGGGAAGCGTGGGAACTTTGCTACTATATAGTCGAGTACCGGTTCGTGAATTGCGGTTGTTCCTGCAACGTGAATTTCGTCAAGATTCATTCCGACTGCTACTTTTGCAGTGACTTTTGCAATAGGATAACCACTCGCCTTACTTGCTAATGCTGATGAACGAGAAACTCTAGGATTTACTTCGATTAAATAATATTCGCTAGAGTTGGGGTTTAATGCAAACTGAACGTTACAACCGCCCTCGATTTTAAGCTCGCGAATAATCTTTATTGCCGCGTCGTTAAGCATTTTATGGTCGTGCTCAGAAAGAGATAGTATAGGCGCAACGACTATTGAGTCACCAGTATGTACGCCTACCGGGTCAACGTTTTCCATGCCACAAATGGTTATTGCGTTATCAGCTGAGTCACGCATAACTTCAAACTCTATCTCTTTATATCCTTTAACGCTCTTTTCTACAAGTACTTGATGTACAGGCGAAAGTTTAAGTGCGTTTTTCATTATTATTTCTAGTTCTTCTTCGTTATCTGCAAAACCACCGCCCGTTCCGCCCAATGTAAACGCAGGACGCAAAACTACCGGATAGCCTATTCTCTTTGCCGATTCTTTCGCTTCTTCAATACTATACGTTATTTCAGACTGAATTACGGGTTGACCAATACTTTCACACATTTCTTTGAAAAGTTCTCTGTCCTCTGCCCTTTCAATACTCTTCGCATCAGTACCTAAGAGTTCAACCCTACACTCTTCTAAAACGCCTTTTTTAGCAAGTTGCATAGCTAAATTTAAGCCCGTCTGTCCACCCAGTCCAGGAATTATTGCATCGGGTCTTTCGTAACGCAAAATTTTAGCAACGTATTCAAGCGTAAGCGGTTCCATGTAAACTTTATCCGCTATACTCGTATCGGTCATTATAGTAGCAGGGTTGCTGTTGACTAATATTACTTCATACCCCTCTTCTTTAAGCGCTAAACACGCTTGTGTTCCAGCGTAGTCGAATTCAGCAGCTTGTCCTATAATTATAGGCCCGCTCCCTATTACTAGTACTTTTTTTATGTCCGTTCTCTTAGGCATAATCTTCTCCTTTAAATTTATATATCGTAAATTTAATTATTTTCTTTATAAACTATCTTGCCGTTATGTACGTTTAGAATACACTTCCCGTACACTTTATATCCCTTAAACGGCGTGCTTTTTCCCTTAGAATAAAAGTTTTCGGGATTTATTTCATACTCTTTGTTTAAGTCAAAAACTGCAAGATTTGCCTGTGCTCCCTCGTTTATGCCAGCTTTAAGATTAAACCGTTTTGCTGGATTTATACTCATAAGTTCTATTGCCTTTTCAAGACTAATTATTCCAGTTCTAACCAAGTGAGTATAAATTATCGGAAACGCAGTTTCTAAACCGACTATTCCGTTTAGACTTAAAAGCCCTTTACTCTTTTCTTCTTTTGAGTGGGGAGCGTGGTCGGTTGCAATTATTTCAATCGTGCCGTCCTTTATCCCTTCGATAAGCGCATTCATATCTTCTTTTGCCCTGATTGGCGGATTCATCTTAAATCCTCCCTCATCAGATAACATCATGTCGTGAAGAACGAGGTAGTGCGGTGCAGTTTCGCCCGAAACGTCAAGCCCTTCTTTTTTAGCTTTTCTTATTAATTCAACGCTTTCTTTAGCTGAAACGTGGCAAACGTGATATTTTACCCCAGTTTTTCTTACAAGTTCAATATCTCTTTCAATAGGCTTAAACTCACTCGCTGAACATATTCCTTTATGTCCGTGTAATTTTGCATATTCTCCGTCGTGAACGTAACCGCCGAAAAGTAAACTTTCATCTTCACAATGCGCGACTATTATTTTATCCTTTTCTTTTGCAATTTTCATAGCAGAAAGCATAAGTTCTTCATTTTGCACGCCTTTTCCGTCATCAGAAAAGCCTAAAACTTTATCAGATAATTCATTTAAATCGGAAAGTTCTTGCCCTTTTTGCCCTTTTGTTATGGAAGCGTAAGGGTAAACGGAAATAACCGCGTCTTTATCTATTATATCTTGCTGAACTTTCAAGTTTTCTTTACTATCAGGAACGGGATTTAAATTCGGCATCGCAAAAAGTGCGCTATATCCTGCGCTTGCACCTGCTAAACTACCGCTTTTAATTGTTTCTTTATATGAAAAACCCGGCTCTCTCAAATGCGTATGCACATCGATAAAACCGGGAAAAATATATTTATTTAAACAATCAATAGTATTAGCGTCAGAAAAAGAATTAGGCTTAGAAGAAAAAACTTTACCCTGGGAAATAAATAAATCGGTTTTAACAAATTTTCCACCCAGATATACGGTTGCATTTTTTAACGTTAAGTCCATAACCTTTCTCCTATTTCGTAGAAAAAAGCCTTGCACACAGCAAGGCTTATAGTAACACAAAATACGGGTAAGCCCGCTATTTATATTAAACCTTGTCGGTCTCTCTGTACCGAATTAAAGATTTATCCTATATAGAATAACATTTAAATATTTATATGTCAAATAAATAGCGAATTTATTTTTAATTTATAAACATTTTGTGTTAGCGCTTAAAGCTTAAACGCCTTTTTTTCTACCAAGGTCGGTATTGTCGGTTTTTCTATCCCTAAGTGTTTTTTCAGGGTTAGGTTTGGTTTCAAATCTATAATCTTTTCCGCTCTTGTTTATATATTTATCTATTACGTTGTGAGACGCGACGCTATTTACTGATGAATTTACTTGGCGTTGATACTTAAAAAATTCAGAACTGTCTGGCATGTCGTCAACTTTTACCATCGTTTCTCTATAAGCTGTATTGCGCACGGTGTTTATTACTTCTCTAACGTAACTTATATTTGACTTTAATTTCAACAGCGACGGAAAATCTGCCCCACCGACAAAGAGTTGCTCCCATTCTCTACCCTCGTATTTATAAAGGACGTCTGACGCGATTTTTAAGTGTTTTAATTCCTCTTCAAAGTGCATTAGCCAAATTTTCTTTATATACGGGTCACTTTCGTCTTCATAACAAGAATAATACAAATAACACTCGGTATATTCGTGCATAACCCAGCATTCTAAAAGGGTACAAGCAGGGTCCATAAGCGAGCCGTAGCCTGAAACGTGTTGCTCTTCTATCATCGCGATTTCCGTGTAAAGTTTACGACCTAAATCATTGTGATAGAAACTACCCACGTTCATATAATAGTTCATCGTTTGCTGTTCCGCCGCCGTAATTATTCCTGTATGCAGTCTAGTAATTAAACTATCTTGCCAAGAATTTATATAACGGCGTATATCGTCTTTAGGGTGGCGATGCTCGGCAATGGTTGGTCTTGCAGGTGTTATTTCTGTATATCCACCAACTAATCTTTCAGCGTGTACACCTTCGTCCATATCCAAAAGATTTGCATATCTATAAAGGTGGTCAAAGTCTTCTAATAGGGCAAAATCTAGTTGGTCTTTTACTATTGGATTAGGCTCCTTTTGTGCCATTTCCGCCGTAAGGTCTACCGCTAGTTGTTCATATCCTATAGTCGTTTCAAGAATGGTTTCGTCAATCGGCTTTAGTGCTGATATTCTTTTTTGTTGCTGTTGTTCTTGCCTTCTAACTTCAGCGGCAATTCGACGAATGTCGTTATTTAGGCAGTGCCTATTTAAGTGGTGCAAAAACCAGTTTGATTCGAACTCCGTTCCGTTCATCAAAATTACTCTGGTTTTAGTATATGGCCCAGTAGTATTTTTATCGTATGGTTTAACAGCTAAAGCATTCCAATTTGCATAAGTGATTTTGCCGTCTTTCGGCATCTCTTTAAAAGGGTTCATATTTTTTCTCCTTAAAATAATTTACCCCTATTATCACCTATTTAAAAATTAATATACCTTGCACACGGTTATCTATTTATAAATTTATATAACTAAAATATGCCTTTATTATATTTTTTCATAGCATAAAGAATAATTACTATTCCAATAACGAAGTTTACGCACATTAAAACTTTAGCGATTATTAAATATATATTTTGTTGCAATGCTGTAGCTAAAAATGTTAATACACCGCTTACTATAAACGTTATTCCAATAATCATCATTCCAATTCCTACCAATTTGCCAAAAGATATTTTGTCTTCCTCCGCAACTCTCTTTCTGTGATAAGAATGTAGTATCGATACGTTTCCTTTCCTATTAAAAATTCCTATAATTATAAAAACTATTCCTAGGATTATTAAAACAATACTCTCCATTAAAATTTCTCCATAAAATTTTTAATTTTAACGTGCATATTTTGTTGTCAACAATTTAAGATTTTGCGCAATGGCTAAAGAAAAATCTTCTCTTAAAAAGCGAACTGCCCAATTTTGTTCTTTAACAGTGCCCGGTTCATTTATTCTGTATTCCGTTCCCTTTTTAGCAATATCTTGATAAGGCAATATCATTAATTTCGCTTTACTGTTAAATCCGAGTTCTATTATTGCGTCAATTAAGTTTTCAGCTTCATTTACATCCATCTGCATTCCGAGTTTTTGCAAACTATTTATAACTCCCGAATACAAATTTTTTTTATCCCAATCAGAACTGCTCTCTATTAGTCCTAAAAGAGTGTCGTTATCATGCGTTCCTGTATAGCAAACCGAGTTTTCTTCTATATTTTGGGGAAGATACAAGTTATTTTCCTCTCCATTAAAGGCAAAAGCTAAAACTTTCATTCCTGGATAGCCGACCAATTTTAAAAGTTCCCTCACTCCATCGTCGATAATGCCTAAATCCTCTGCAATAATTCTGTCCTTGTCTACTTTAGCATGAATTGCTGTAAAAAGAGCACTCGATGGAACTTCAATCCATTCTCCAATTTTAGCATCAGTTCTCTCAACGTCGACTTCGTAATATCTGTCAAGCGCTCGGAAATGGTCTATTCGAACGTAATCGTAAATATCTAATGCATTACTAATTCTTTTAGCCCACCAAGAAAAACCGTCTTTTTGATGTTCTAAATATTCGTAAACGGGATTACCCCAAAGTTGACCCTCGCTACAAAAATAGTCTGGTGGAACTCCGGCAACTTTTTTAGGCATTAAATTTTGGTCCAGCTTAAATAGATTTGGATTTTTCCACACGTCGACACTATCTAATGCAACGTAAAGTGGCATATCTCCAACTATACTTATTCCTTTTTTGTTAGCGTAATCCTTAAGTTCAAGCCATTGCTTTTTAGCTAAGTATTGAACGAACTGCCAAAAAAGTATCTCTTCTTTATAATCTTTTATAAATCTTAAAAGTGCATCTTCTTCTCTAAATTTATATTCTACATCCCACTCGTAAAAATGTTTCTGCCCAGTTGCAAATTTTAACGCCATAAAAAGGGCGTAATCAAGATAATCCTTATCTTTAATAAATTCATTAAACTCTTTTTCACTTCTATCAAAACGCGAAAAGGCTTTTCTTAAAAGCGGGTACCTTACTGCATATAAATTAGAATAATCTATATAATTATTATTTTCGCAACAAGCAAAACTTGCCTCGTTTTCTGTTATAAGTCCATTGCAAAGCAAACTGTCCACACTAATAAAGTATGGGTTAAAAGAATAAGAGCAAACTGATGAATAAGGCGAGTTGCCATATCCCGTTTGAACGAGTGGTAAAATTTGCCAAACTTTTTGCCCTGCGCTTTTTAAATAATCTATAAATTCAAAACTTTCTTTGCCAAAACTTCCTATACCGTACTTATTCGGTAGAGAAAAAATAGGCATTAAAATTCCACTGCTTCTTTCCATAATAAACTACAAAATAAATCCGCCATCGCAAGAAATGGTTTGTCCTGTAATAAAATTAGAACTTTCTGAGCATAAAAAATAAATAAGTTCAGCCACGTCGTTAGGCGTCCCCAATCTGTTTAGCGGAGTTTCTGCTATGAGCGCATCCATTTCCGCTTTAGAAAACCTAGCGTTCATATCCGTATCAATAACTCCGGGACACACACAGTTTACGTTTATTCCGCTCGGTGCTAACTCTTTAGCTAGCGCTTTAGAATATCCGATTAGGGCAGATTTGCTTGCAGAATATGCAACCTCCATGCTTGCTCCGCTTATCCCCCACATCGATGAAACGTTTACTATTTTTCCTCTCTTATTATCAATCATTGATGGTAAAACTTTATTTACCGTGTAATAGACACCCTTTACGTTTACCGCAAAAAGCTTATCCCAGTCTTCTTCGGTAGTTTCGGTTATAAGTTTATAAAGTCCAACCCCTGAATTATTCACCAAAGCATCAATTTTTTTAAACTTTGAGAAAATTTCTACAAACATTCTGTCTATAGAATTTATATCGGTAAAATCAGCGGTTACCGGATGGATAGCACCGCTTAAATTTTCCACTTCAAGTTCTCTTATTAACTTATCAATACTCTGTTTATTTTTATTGTACTGCGCAATAACCGTATATCCATTTTGAACGAATTTTTTAACTATCGTTCTCCCTATCCCACCGCTTGCGCCTGTTATTAATACCGTTTTCAAATCTCTTCTCCGATATTCAAATACCCGCAAATTTTTTTGCGGGTATTATCGTTAATATTATCTTAAGTTTAGCCTTTAACTCTTTCCATGTATTCGCCGGTTCTGGTGTCAACTCTGATGAGTTCACCTTCTTCAACGAACATAGGTACTTGAAGTTTTGTTCCCGTTTCCAAAACAGCTTCTTTAGTTGCATTGGTTGCAGTGTTGCCTTTAACTGACGGGTCTGCTTGAGTTACGCGAAGTGTTACAAAGTTTTCACATTCAACTGAGAAGGCGTTGCCCTTATAAGACCTAACGATAACTGGGTCGTTTTCTTTAATCCATTTAAGAGCATCTTCTACTTGTTCGTAGTTGAGTGGAACAAGGTTGAATTCTTGGTCCATAAAATAGTAAAGTTCACCATCGGTGTAAGAATAAGTCATATTTCTGGTTTCAATTTGAGCCTCTTGTACCTTTTCGGTGGGGTTCCATGTTTTTTCTAAAACTGAACCAGTCACTACGTTCTTCATTTTCGTCCTTACGAACGCTGCACCTTTACCAGGTTTAACGTGTTGGAAATCTACTATCGTATAAATTCCACTTTCATATTCAAAAGTTACGCCCTTTCTGAAATCGCCTGCTGATATCATATTGTGTTTCTCCTTAAAAGTTATCTGTTTTTATTTTTTAGGTTTTTAACCTTTTTTACAATATTAGTAATTCTTTATCATCTGTAAATAGTCTTTGAAGTTTTTGCCCTTGCATAACGACAGTATCTTCTATCCTAATTCCAAACTTATAGTCTAAATACACGCCCGGTTCTACTGTAAATACCATATTTTCTTTTATTTTTCCAACCCCTCTTGGAGATAAAGTGGGAAATTCATGTATTTGTAAACCTACCCCGTGCCCCAAAGAATGAGTAAAATATTCGCCGTATCCTTTCTCGCTTAAATAATCCCTTGCTATCTTATCGGCATTTTTAAAACACATTCCTAAAGCAATTTTTTCCTCTGCAATAAGGTTTGCATTTAACACTGCTTTATAAGCAGTCGTAAACTCTTTATCTGGTTTTCCAAAAAAGGCTGTTCTAGTTAAATCCGAACAATAACCATTTATTTTACAACCCATGTCCACTAAGATTGGCATATTATTTTCTAATATCGTTTCGCCCGTCTCATGGTGTGGAACAGCTGAGTTAGCACCAAACGCAACTATCGTTTCAAACGCTATATCGTCCGCCCCTAAACTTAAAGTAAATTTTTCAAGCGTGTCTTTAAGGTCCTTTTCGGTCATGCCTTTTTTAACCGTTTTAATTGCTTGATAATATGCCTTTTGCGTTATTTCACACGCCTTTTTAATGCTTTCTATCTCGCACTCGGTCTTTATAGACATTAATTTTTCCAACTCATCTGAACAGTCAAAAATTTGAACGCCTTTGCTTTTATATTCCTCATACTCTTTTACCGTAGTTGTACGATAATCAACGTATAAATTTTCAACGCCCAAACTAGTTAAAAAATCAAACACGCTGGCAACGTCTTTAAATAACTTGCATTCTATATTAACTGCACTCAGTTTATCTTTTGCCGCACAATAATATCTAGAATCGGTAAAGTAGGTCTTATTTTCCCCTATTATCAATACCCCTTCTGCTATATCCACTTCTGTAAAATATTTTCTCAAAATTCTATCGCTCAAAAGATATGCGGACTTTATTTTACACGGAACATTTTTCATTTTACTTATTTATTTTACCAAAAATTTATGTATAAGTCAATTGCCGTAATATATTTTTTGCATTTTTACCGCATCAATATCTTGAGTTCCAGCAGATTCGCATATAACGTACGGCTCTAACCCCAATTTTTTAAGTGCATTAGATAAAGGTTCAAATTCCGGTCCATATCTTTGGTCTTGGAATGTTAAGTGCCTAACTTCACCTTTTGCAGAATATTCTATTTTAGAAAAATGTATATGGAAATGTTTCATTTTTTCCATACCCAGCTCATTGAGCATATATTCTAATCGCTCTAAATAATCTTTTTCGGTTTTTAAACTACCACATTCTCTAGCGTTTATATGCCCGAAATCCACGGCAGGTATATATATCTTATCTATTTTACAAAAGCGCGTAATCTCTTCAATCGTACCGATTTGACCAATTTTACCCATAGTTTCAGGACAAATATATAGGTCGTCAAGTCCATTTTCATATATTTTGTCGCGCAAAACTTTTAGTCGCTGTTCTGTCAAATCGACCGCTTGTTCTCTTTTCATTTTACCTTGGCTAGCAGGGTGAAAAACTACTCTTTTACCACCCATTAGTTTTACCTTTTGAGCTGATTGCAATACGTAGCCGTAAGATTTTTCAGCGTTTTCTTCTTCCGGATTTGCAAAATTAATATAATACGGTGCATGTACACTTATTTCCACACCAGCACTTAAAAACGCTTGACCTATTGCAATAGCACGTTCGTCAGATAAATTTACTCCACGCCCAAAGGAATATTCAAAACAAGTTAAACCCTTATTTTTAACCCATAGCGCAGATTCTTCGCTTTTACTTTTCCCCGCGAGCTGGAACTCTATGGAATTCCCGCTCGGTCCAAACTTAATCATTTTTATCCCCTTGATAACTCAACGTCTATTTTTAATTGTTTTTTGAGCGACTCTTCATTTTCAAATTTTTTTATATCGCGCAAATACCTATCAAAATATACGGTCATATATTTCCCGTACAAATCCCCTTGATAATCTATAATATGCGCTTCTAATAATTTCTCTGAAAGCAAATAAGTAGGACGTGTTCCACAATTTATTACTGCTCTATAATTTTTTCCATCTATTATGCAATAACCGGTATAAACACCGTCTTTAATGCACTGTTTATCAATTTCAATTTGTATATTTATTGTCGGAAATCCTATTTTACGTCCGACTTTTCTATCTTTAAAAACTACACCGCTAACTGAATAATCGCGACCAAGATATTTTTTAATACCAACTAGGTCTCCTTCTTTTAGCATTTTTTTAACGGCGGTAGTGGAAATTCTCTCCCCTAAATTTTTCTCGGTTTCAACTATTTTTACCGTCTGATTTTTCTTTTTAGCGTATTTCTTTAAATACTCAACGTCTCCGCCACCCAACTTTCCGAAGCGATAATCTTCACCGCAAACGTAACAAATAACGTTATACTTTCTGTTTAATAAGTTTAAAAAAGCAAGTTTTCCCATTGATAAAAAAGACCTACTAGTCGGTGCAAAAAAAATCTCGTCTACCCCTGCTTGATACATAAACTCACTTCTTTCTCTTGTCGTAAATACCTGCTTTTCTTCTTTGTTTAAAACGACTGCGCGCAAATTCCCCTTAAACGTAAAAACTACCGTTTTTGCACCATGCAAATCGGCTTGCTCTTTAGCTGTTTCTATAACTTTTTTATGTCCACGATGCACGCTATCAAAATATCCAAGCGCCAACACCACAGTAGTTTTTTTATCTGACATACGATTTAATTTTTATTGCTCCGTTTTCTGCTATCCCGACGCCCCAAAAATCCTTTTGGTTGTAAACTCTATAAATACCGTCTTTTATGCCGTAATTTTCAAATACCCCATTAAGAACTTTTGTCGCCTGTTCATTCGTTAAAATTAACTTTTCAAAATTAACCGCTAGGTCTGGCTCAATCAAGTATTTTTCCGGTTTATCCGAATCTTTAAATTGCTCTACTGAAACACCGTTTGAATAATTGAAAATTCCACAAACGGTTCTGTCTAGCGCACTCATAACCCCAACCGTACCGCACGCAAACGCTATATCCCTAGCAAGAGAGCGAATATAAGTTCCGCCTTTACACACAAACTCGAATTTAAACTCGTCGACGTCTGTCTGACCTAAACATTTTGCAGAAAGCACTGTTACCTTTTTAGGCGCAAGTTCAAACTTAACGCCTTTTCTTGCTAGTTGATAACCTCTTTTCCCATCAACGCATTTTGCCGAATAGATTGGCGGTATTTGGTCTAGTTCCCCCACAAAATTGGGTAAAACATTACTAATTTCTTCTAAATTTGGTATTTTTTTACCATTATCTGTAACTGTTCCGGTCACGTCTAAAGTATCTGTCAAAACTCCAAACTTAAATTTAGCTACGTAAGTTTTTTCCTTATCTAATAGATAATCAAATAATCTTGACGTTTTAGATATGCCGATTGGTAAAATCCCTGACGCCATCGGGTCTAGAGTACCCATGTGCCCGCAAGGAAGATTAAATTTTTTCTTTACTAAACCGACGGCATAAGCAGAACTCATTCCCTCCGGTTTTATTATATTTATAAAACCTTTCATATTATAAAGGCAATTCCCTCTTTACTGCTAAATATATTTTATCTATAACTTCTTCGTAATCGCCTTGAATTTGACAACCACTCGCAAGTACGTGTCCACCACCGCCAAACGTTCCGGCAATCGTGTTTACGTTTGCTGATTTAGAACGGAAACTAATCTTATATTTATCTTTTTGAGTTTCCATAACACAAGCACCAACCTCAACGCCAATTATTCCCATTATGAAATCAATAAAGCCTTCTGTTTCACTCTGCTCTGCGCCAGTACTTTCAAAATCACAAAGTCGCACTGTAGCGACGGCAAATCTACCATCTAAAAAATAACGGATTTTAGACATAGTTTGTCCGAAAAGTTTAGCTCGCTCTTTACTTTGAGCTGAAAACATTTGGAAATAGATTTCATTAATATTTGCGCCAAGTTCTAGTAATTTCCCCGCACTGTATAGAGTTGATGGTGTAACGCTTTTATGTCGGAAATTACCGGTATCGGTCATTATCCCCATAAGCAAAAGATTTGCTGTGTCTTTGTCAATCTCTGCACCTAGTTCTTTAATTAGTTCTAACACGTTTTCAGAATTACTTGCGCAATCTAATACGTAATTAACTTTTGCAAATCGAGTATTGGAAATATGATGGTCAATTAAGTAAGTGTTTGGGTGGGACAAAAACGCCTCTCCAAAACTGCCAAGCCTAGTAATATCCGCACAATCAATAGCAATAAAAGCATCGTAACTTTTATCAAAATTGCTTTTAACCGTTTTTGTATCGTTTAAAAAGAAAAATCTCGACGGAACGGCGTCGTCACAAAAGACTTCCGCTTTAACGCCGAGAGTTTTTAATGCTTTTTTAAGTGCTAAAGCAGAACCCAAACAGTCTCCGTCAGGTCTAACGTGGCAAAACAGTGCAATGCTTTTCTCGTTTTTAATTTTTTTAGCGAGTTCACTTAAACTAATCACGTTTTTCTCCTTGGTTTATACTCTTAAACAATTTATCCATTTTGTCCCCATATTCCATTGAATCGTCTAACACGAAATTTAGCTCAGGAACAGTCCTTGCGCGTATAACTTTGGCGAGTTCAAAGCGGATTTTTTTAGCATCCGCTTGAATCGCCTTAAACGTTGTTTGTTTTTTTTCTTCATCTTTGGAATAAACGCTTATATAGACCTTTGCGTACGATAAATCATTACTTGAATCCACCCTCAAAACCGAAAACATCTCGGTGATTAGTGGATTTTTCAGTTTTCTTGAAATTATTTCGTAAATTTCTTTTTGGAATTCACCGTTTAGTCGGTCGTTTCTGGGTATTTTTCCAGTTCTTCTCATTTTACTCCTTGCTCTCTTCTACTTGGTAACTTTCTATAAAGTCACCAACTTTAATATCATTAAACCTTTCAATTGAAATACCGCATTCAAAACCTTGCGCTACTTCTTTTACGTCGTCTTTAAAACGCTTTAATTGTAGTACGTTACCCTCGCAAATCATAACGTCGTCACGATAAATACGGAGTTTACCGTTTCTGATAATTTTTCCTTCGGTTACGTAGCAACCTGCAACTTGACCGACCCCAGAAATCTTAAACACTTCACGAACTTCAGCTTTACCGTTATATACTTCGGTAAATTTAGGTGCAAGCATACCTTTAAGCGCACGTTCAACGTCCTCGATTGCTTCGTAGATAACTCTATAAAGCTTAATATCAACACCGCTTCTTTCGGCTATTTGTTTTGCATTGGAATCAGGACGAACGTTAAAGCCTATTATGATTGCATTTGAACTTTCTGCAAGCATTATATCCGATTCTTTTATCGCGCCCGCCGCCGCGTGTATAACGTTTACTTTGACTTCAGCGTTTGATAGCTTTTCTAGCGATTGCTTAACCGCTTCAACCGACCCTTGAACGTCTGCTTTAACGATAATCGGTAAAATCTTCATCTCGCCTTCTGCTATCTTGTTAAACACATCGTCTAGCGTAACTTTTTGCGAAGCTTTAAGCATGTTCTCTTTCTCTTTATTTTGTCTCTCTTCCGCAACTAATTTAGCAAGCTTTTCATGCTCTACAGCGTAGAGAATATCCCCTGCGTTTGGCACTTCATCAAGTCCCATAATCGAAACGGGCGTTGACGGACCGGCAGACGTAACTCTTCTGCCTTTATCGTCTATCATTGCTCTTATCTTACCTGTAACAGTTCCAACTATTACACTGTCTGAAATTTTTAGAGTACCGTTTTGAACTAAGATTGTTGCAATCGGTCCCTTGCTTTGGTCAAGTTTTGCTTCAACTACTACGCCTTTAGCTTTTCTATCAGGATTTGCCTTAAGGTCTTTAATTTCTGCTAAAAGATTGATATTTTCTAAAAGATTATCAAATCCTTCACCCGTTTTTGCAGAAACAGGACAGATAATTGCATCTCCGCCCCATTCTTCGGGTAAAAGACCATGTTCGGTTAATTGAGTTTTTATTCTTTCGATATTTGCTTCGGGTTTGTCTATTTTATTAACCGCAACTAAAATCGGAACGTCTGCCGCCTTTGCGTGGTTAATAGCTTCTACCGTTTGTGGCATGATACCATCGTCCGCAGCGACTACTAAAACCGCAATATCCGTAGCCTGTGCGCCACGTGCACGCATCGCTGTAAACGCTGCATGCCCTGGAGTATCTAAGAATGTAATTAATTCGCCACCAACACTCACTTGATAAGCACCAATATGTTGGGTAATACCTCCAGCTTCGCCAGCGGTTACGTTGGTCTTTCTTATTCTATCGAGAAGTGAAGTCTTGCCGTGGTCAACGTGACCCATAACGGTTACTACGGGCGGACGTTTTTTAAGCATTGCAACGTCATCCTCTTGCCCCTCAAATCCTTCACTTAATACGTCTTCTGCCGTTTTATCAAGCTTTAATTCAAGCTCTATTCCAAGGTCGTCAGCTATAAACGCAGCGGTATCGAAGTCGATAGAGTCGTTTATAGTTTTCATTATACCCTCTTTAAATAATCTCTTTGTTATTTCCGCAGCCGTTATACCAATTTTTTCACTAAGTACCTTTAGCGGTATAATCTCGGTATTAATTACTGCTTTTTCAATTTTTATTACGTTTACTTCAGCCTTTGCTTTTTCTTTTTTAGCGGGACGGAATTTTCTATATCCAGTCTTATTTTCATCAAAATCGTCAATGTCGACCTGATTTCTTATCAACGCTCTCTTATTTAGTGCGTGCTTATCTTCGTATTGTTTTTCTCCGCCCGTTTTCTTTTTAGTAAAATTACGTTTATCGTTAGTAGTAGGAATGATTGCAGGGGCAACAAACGTCGAGGTCTGCGGTTTTTTGCTTCCTTGTCTATTAAAATCAGGTTTAGAGTTGCGGTTAAATCCGTCGTTCTGTCTAACAAACTCTCTTCTTTCTCCTTGACCTTGTTGACGCGGAGCTCCATCTCTATTAAAAGGTTTACGTTCATCTCTATTAGGACGTTCTGGACGCTCGGGACGAGCTGGAACACCTTCTCTTCTAACTATAAACGAGGGTCTTTCGGGAACAAATTCACGCTTTACTTCAGTCTCTTGCTTTTGCGACTCTTCCACAGGTTTTACAGTTTCCGTTAATTCGGGCTTAATTTCTTCAGGAGCAGAAGATTTTTCTACTTTCTTAACTTGTTCGGCTACAGGCTCGGTTTTTTCTACCTCCGCCTTAAGTTCTTCTTTTACTTCTACTTCGACTTGTTTTTCTTCGACCTTAGAAATAGCTTCAGCCTCAACAGCCGTTTCCATTTTAGCTTTTTCCAAATCTTTTAGTTTTTCTTCAAGAGCAAGCTTCACGCTCTTAATCTGCTTTTCAAAATCCTTTCCAGATTTAATAAGCGCGTCAAAATTTCCGTCTTTTATCAGAACGCTTGCTTTTTTAATGTTGTCGATATGAATTTCTTTCTTTTCAGCCATTTATCTTCTCCTAAATTCTCTGAGTAAAATCTTCTTCTGAATTATTTAATACTGCATCGGACAATTGCTTATCGGAAATAGCCATGACTTTCGCGTTTTCCCGATGTGTAATTTGCTCCAATTTTTTATTTTTGGTTTCAAGTAACGGACACTTAAACTTTTTTGCCAACTTTTCCGCTTCATTTTTTGTGTTTTCGCTTGCCGTATTGCATACGATGACGAGTTGTGCTTTTTTCAAGGTCGCTACCGCATTAGTACCGATTTTAAACTTACCCGCACGCATTGCGAACCCTATATAAGTTTCTGCTTTAGTCTTATTTCCCAAGGAATTCCTCCATTATTTTGTCATAAGTTTCATCAGCTACTTGACAGGAAAACGCCCTGTTTAGCAGTCTTCCCTTTTTTAATTTTTCTATGCAGTTTTTATCGTTACAAACGTATGCGCCACGCCCGTTAGCCTTACCTGTTAAATCAAGCTTTATTTCCTCGCCAAATTTAACTACGCGAATAAGTTCTTTCTTAGGTTTTTCGCTCCTGCAAGCTATACAAGTGCGCATAGGTACTTTCTTTTCCATAATATTTATTCTTGTTCTGCGCTTTTAGTTTCTTCAAGACTTCCGAGCTCGTTAACGGCTACGCTTTCGCTCTTAACGTCTATTTTCCAACCGGTTAATCTTACTGCAAGCCTTGCATTTTGACCGCTTCTGCCGATTGCAAGTGAAAGCTTGTCGTCTGGAACAACCGCGACTGCACTATTTTCACCCGTTTCGATTACCTTTGTTACTCTCGCGGGGGAAAGTGCGCTAGCAATATATTCTAATGGGTTTTCACTCCACGGAATAATATCGATTTTTTCACCACCGAGTTCACTAACTATTGCGTTTACTCTCGCGCCTTTATTACCTACACAAGCACCGATTGCATCAACCATAGCGTCTTCGCTTGCGATAGCAATCTTTGTTCTCTGTCCAGCGTCTCTTGCAATACTTTTAATTAGTACTACGCCTTGTTTAATTTCCGGCACTTCATTTTCAAACAATCTCTTTACTAAACCAGTTGCCGTTCTTGACACCACTATTTGTGCCATTTTGCCATTATTTTTAACGCGTTTAACGTAAACGTTTAATCTTTGATTTAATTCGTACTTTTCACCCGGTACTTGATCCTTAGGCATAAGTACACCCTCGATTTGATTCCCACCGATTTCAACGTACACGTTTCCGTCTTCAATTCTTCTAACCGTGCACGCCAGCAATTCGCCTTCTTTATCTTCAAATTCACTAACAGTGTTTTCTCTTTCAATTTCACGAAGCTTTTGCATTAAAATTTGCTTTGCCGTCTGCGCCGCAATTCTACCAAAGTTCTTAGATATAATTTCTATTGAAACCGTGTCGCCTGCCTTATAAGACTTCTTGATTTCTTGTGCTTCTTCAACGCTGATTTCCTTTTCCGGGTCGAGTACTTCTTCTACTACCGCTCTAACGCTATAAATTTTGATAGACTTTTTCTCAGGGTTAAGTCTAACTTCAACTCCTCCCGAAGTCCCGGTACTCTTCTTATAAGCGATTACAAGAGCATTTTCAAGTGCGGAGATAAATTCCGCTTGCGAAATACCTTTTTCTCTTTCCAAATCCTCAAGTGCTAAAAAGAAATCTTGATTAATCATAATTTTCTCCTTACAAAACTGTTCGTTTTTAATTAAATTCTATATATTCGTTGATTTTTACAACGTTTTTAAGTTCAATAGTAAAAGTAGTTTTATCGTCAACCTTTAACGTAACCGTTTTTCCGTCGTAAGCGGTTAATATGCCGTCATAAAACTTTTTACCGCGAATCGATGCGTAAAGTTTAACCTCCACTCTTTCGCCTATGTGTGATAAAAAATCTTTTTCCGTTTTAAACGGACGGTCTATACCTAAGCTAGAAACATTAAGTGTGTAAGGCTGACCAAAAGTCGGGTCAAATTCGTCGATAGGAAGGTCGATTGCCCTATGAAAAGCTTCACAGGTGTCTAGGTCGACCCCACCGTCTTTTTCAATATAGACGGTAAGCGATGGATTTTTCCCTTGCTTAAATTCAATTTCTGCCACGCTAACCCCTAAAGGCGCGCCGACTTGGTTTAATATTTCCTGTAATTCCGACATTGATTTGGTCTTCATTTTTCACCTTTATACAAAGAATGAGAACGGCTGAACCGTTCTCATCTTCCAGTAAAATATTTGAGCATATTTATATTAACATATAAAATTCTTTTTTGCAAGCGTTTTAACCACGATTTTTGATTTTCATAAGCTCAATAAATATTTCCGCAGTAGCATAAACGTCAGAGAGTGCTCGGTGGTGATGGAAAGATATGCCAAAATGGTCGGCACAGGTCTGCAAATCGTGTCGTCTAAGTTGCGGTAAAAACGCTCTAGCCATCTCTACAGTATCGAGATATTTATTTTTAACGTCATATTCTTCCGCCCCTGCAAAGCGTTTAATGAACTTAATATCAAACTCAGCGTTATGCGCGACTAAAACTGCTCCCTCTATAAATTTCATAAAATCTGGTATTACCGTGCCAATCTTAGGTGCGTCCTTTACCATCTCTTCGCTAATCCCAGTGATTTTTTCGTTTTCTTCTGAAATCCTATAATCAGGTTTGACCAAAGTAGTAAACTGCTCTGTTATTTTGCCATTTATAATTTTAACAGCACCAATTTCAGTTATGCCGTTACTCATTAAATCAAGCCCTGTAGTTTCTAGGTCAAAAACAACGTATTCTTTACCCGTTAATTCTTCAGGTAGACTTTCTTCTAAATCAAAAACCGTTTTAACCTTTATGGTATTTGCAGGCTCCGGAAATATAACTTTATATTCCTTTGGCACTGCTTTTTTAAATTTTTCTTTTCTAACAAAATCGTTGGGGAAAGTACATCGATTTATTTTTTCGAAAGTAAACGAACGTCTACCGTTATACTCACCGATATTCCCACGAGCAATTATGCATTCGCCGACCGTTATATCCTTTATTTTGTGGAAAGTGTTTTTCTTTGAAAAATATACCCCGCTCGTCTTTCCCGTAGTATCGTCAATATGTATGATTAAAAATGGTTTTCCGTTTTTGGTTTCGCGTTCTGCTATATCCGTAACTTTACCGCAGACGGTTACATCACCTAAAACAGCATCCTCAATATAAACTGCAACGTCACCCATGTTCTCATCGTCTATTACGACTACGTCCTTAACTTTTATAGTCCTATGCTCTATTTTTTGCAGTTCGTCTGCATAAACTTCTTCAGATAGTAAGCTTATGCTTTCTTCCGCTTCTTTTATATCTGTGCTCCCTACAAAATCCGAACAAAAACTCTTTTCTAAATGCTCGTTAAGCTTCCCTATCGCGCCGTTTTTAGTTACGTATTCAGCTCCGTCTTTAGTCAAGCGCAAAACGTATTTAACCATATTCCCCATAACTGACGATATTATATCCGTAGGCTTTAAAAATATAGATACGGACGGATATTTTGCGTTTAAAAAATTATATATCTCATTATTGATAAGTTCAACGTTGCTCACTATCTTTTTAACGCTGATTTGTACGGTCTTAAATGCAGGCGAAGTTATTTTCTCCGCCTCTTTTAAAATTTTATCTTGCAAATCTTTTTCAATTGCCTTATCACAAATAAAATTATAACGAATATTATAACTTTCTCTATCTATTTCTATTGATTGCAACCTAATATTATTCAGCAGTGGGTCGATACTGCGAATATCGGTTATAAATTCTAAATCACTCTTTACAGTATACATTTTTCTATCTCTTTGAAAAATTCTTTTTCAATATCTTCTTTATTTACTTTCTTAAATATTTTCCCTTTAACAAAAATCACACAACCGTCCCTTCCGCCTGCGACACCTATATCCGCATCTGAGGCTTCACCCGGTCCATTAACAACACAACCCATAACGGCTATTTTTATAGGCTTTTTAATATTTGCAGTATATTCTTCAACCTTTTTAGCAAACCCTAAACAATCCCACTCACACCGTCCGCAAGTCGGACATGCCACGATTTTTACGCCATCGTTATACATATCGAGCGCAGATAATATCGAACGACCTGCCACAACCTCTCTAATCGGCTCAGCCGAAAGACTAACTCTTATAGTATCCCCTATGCCTTTTAATAAAAGCGAGCCTATTCCGATTGAGTTTTTAATTACGCCGTGATATTCTCTCCCCGCCTCAGTTACCCCTAAATGCAACGGATAATCGGTCTTTTTAGCAATGTACTCATATGCCTTTATCATAAGCGCAACGTCGGACGCTTTAACCGATATTACTATATCTTCCACACCGTGCTTTTCTAAGATTGCAACGTTTTTCAGCGCGCTCTCGGCAAGTGAAATTTCGTTTTTGCCGTATTTTTTCAAAAACTCCTTTTCAATGCTACCAGTGTTAGAGCCGACACGAACGGGGATTTTCGCACTCCTTAAAGCGTCTGCAACCGCTTTAACATTGTTTTCTCCACCAATATTACCAGGGTTAATTCTGATTTTATCCGCACCGCCGTCAATGGCTTTTAGAGCAAGTTTATAATCAAAATGAATATCCGCCACAAGCGGAATATCCACACGCTTTTTTACTTCTAAAAACGCTTTAGCGTCTAATTCGTCGGTAACCGAATAACGCATAATATCAAGCCCCTCTTCTTTAAGCAAGAGACACTCGTTAATCGCCTTATCGACGTCCGATATTTTAAAGGTGGACATTGATTGAATTGCAACCTTTTGACCGCCACCTATGTATATATTTCCAACCTTAACTTTTTTACTCATAAAAGTATTTTAACATAATAAAATCAAAATGTAAAGTTTTATATAAAAAATGCACTTCCAAACTTTTAGAAGTGCATTTAATTTTTATCACTTTTCTTTAGTTAATCTTCGCTCCCCAATGCACGGTTGCATCGCAATAATATAACCAAGAACTATCCCAACCAGTAGGCTGACTCTCCGCCTCGCAATATATGTCGGTTAATTTATTGCAAGAAAGGAACGCATAAGATCCTATACTTGTTACGCTGTCGGGGATTTCTATACTTCTTAATGAAGCGCAATCCCAGAACGCCTCATCTCCTATACTTGTTACACTGTCGGGGATTTCTATACTTGTTAATGATATGCAATGCTCAAACGCACGATAACCTATACTTTCTAATTGACTGTTTTCTCCAAAAGTTACTGTTTCTAAGTTGGAGCAATAATAGAACGCATCTTCTCCTATACTTGTTACGCTGTTAGGAATTTCTATACTTGTTAATGAATCGCACCAATAGAACGCACCATCTCCTATACTTTCTAATTGACTGTTTTCTCCAAAAGTTACTGTTTTTAAGTTAGCACAATCCTCGAACGCCCGATCTCCTATACTTGTTACGCTGTTAGGAATTTCTATACTTGTTAATGAAGCGCACCAAGAGAACGCATCATCTCCTATACTTGTTACACTGTTAGGAATTTCTATACTTTCTAATGATACGCACTCAGCGAACGCACCATCTCCTATACTTGTTACGCTGGCAGGGATTTCTATACTTGTTAATGATCTGCAAGAAGAGAACGCATTAGATCCTATACTTTCTAATTGACTGTTTTCTCCAAAAGTTACTGTTTTTAAGTTAGAGCAATCCTCGAACGCATAATCTCCTATACTTGTTACTATTTTATCATTATAAATTGATGGTATAACTATATCTGTATCTGTACAATTACCCACACTAGAAACTTCATATTTCGTTCCGTTGTTAATAAGTGTATAAATTAAACCTTTACTTAGCTTTTCTATCTCACACCATTTACATTTACCATTTTCGTACTTATGGTCGCTTAACTCACCATATTCTTCCTTGCATTCTAAACACTTTGCCAACTTTTCACAAGTTGCCGTTCCACCTTTATGATTTTCCAAATTAGACTTATCCCCACAATCGCATTCATACCAGTGACTTATACTATCAAACTTTAAAGTTTTATAATCGTGAGTGTGCGTCTCTGTAACTTGATATCCACAAATACAAGCATTGTTTATCAAATTATGGAAAGCCACGCCTGATTTTTCCCCACATTCGCATTCATACCAGTGACTTATACTATCAAACTTTAAAGTTTTATAATCGTGAGTGTGCGTCTCTGTAACTTGATACCCACAAATACAAGCGTTGTTTATCAAATTATGGAAAGCCACGCCTAATTTTTCGCCACATTCACACTTAAACCAATGACTTTTATCGTCAAATTCAGCAATGCTATAATCATGTGTATGCGGTGGATTATTGCTATTCTCATCACCACCATTGCAAGCGGTTAAAGCGAATAAACTAATACTCAACAAAAAACAACCAAGTAAAATTGGGACAAGTTTTTTCATGAAAATTTCTCCTTAAAAAACTATTACAAAAATATTTTATCACTTTCTCTATCTAAACGCAAGCAAAAAAAAAGAAAACTCGGCTTATTCTAAGTCGAGTTTTCAAAAAACGATCAATACACTCCTGCTCGGCTACCGTACATATATATTATATTTTGATAATAATCGTCAAGATAAACTGTAAGTTTACTTTCTTTGATTAGATCATTATACGCGCTAAGCGCCGTTAGCGTATCGTAATACCCCGTAACGCATTTGATTACGTCGTCGTAGTAGCCCATATCAACGAGCTCGTCCTTACTGTATTCGCCAAGTGTGATTTCCATATATTTAAGCTTTAGATTTGCATTTGCTTGCGCTAAAGTGTTTTTATATCTCTGTTCTTTTTCATCAAGACCTGAATTATACTTATCGACATCTCGTTTTATTGCTTCACTTGCGTCTTGAAGTTCAACTTTTTTCGCGTTCTTTCTTGCGGTATGCAACTCGTAAAAATAGTCGTCAACTCCTGCAAGTTTAGTTTCTAACACGGATAGTTTTGCTTGAAGCGCAGTTATTTTTTCATTTTTTTCAGCAGTTAAAATAGAAATTTTATTCGTCTTTTCAGCATCAATTTTAGCTAACTTATCAAGATACGCGCTAGTATTAATTAATCCGTTACTAATTGCAGTTTGTTGGAATTTAGCATAACTTTGATTGTAAACAGCTTCAATTTCTGCTATTTGTGCGTCAAAGTTGTCGTTAATAAGCGTTATTTCTGCATTACAAATATTAATTTCGTCTTGAATCTTTTCCGTGCGTTCCATTATCTCTTTTTGATTTTCCGGCTGAACAAGCGTACTAGCTTTGGTCGTAAATTCTGAATCTGTCGGCATAGAATAACTAAGCCTATCGAGATACAAATTAGTAAGCGTCGTTTCTTCTAAAGGGTCTCGTTTAATTCTATAATAACTAAAAAGTTCTTTTAGCACGTTGTACATCGCCGTTTTAGTTGTTGGTATTGTAAAATTCATTTTATTTCTCCATTTCTCTATATTCGACTTTAAAATCGCAAACTTCAAAATTCGCTCTATCCGTCGTTATTTCAAATTCAAAGTACTTAGACAATAAATTAGTTGAGTAATCGTTATAGCCTTGAAATATTTTAAAAGATGTTTCTCCGAACATGCCTTTTACGTATAATTGACACTCGCTTTTTGCATCTACGCAAATATTATTAATAATTTTATTTTTGGTGCTATTAAAATCATATTCTATGAATGTCCAATTCTTTGTTTTTCCCGTCAAACTTCCACTATCTAACAAGTTCCACATGTAATTTGTAGAACTGTCGAATACGTGTCCTCCGTCACATATTATAGGGTTTGTACATTCTACTACGGCTTGCGTTTTATCAAACGTATCGTAAACGAACACTCCCTTTTTACCGTTTTTCCCTGAAACGGGTAACAAAAATTTATTATTTAAGCTAGCACTTTCCCCAATAACCGTGTAATAACCATTATCCAATAAACTTTCAAGCTCTTTTATTTCCCCTTTATAAAATTGATAAAGTCGACCGTTTTCTACGTATATGAACTTATCCATTACCTTTCTAATTGCGCCTTGTTCAATGTCTAAGCTAACGTTTTCAAACCTTTTTATCTTAAAGTCAATACTTTCACCTTGACAAGATAAGTAAAACACATCTTTCGTAGTAAAGATATAAAGCTTTTCATCTAATCCAGTCATATAACAAACACTACCGTATTCTTCTGGAATCATTATAGTTCCATCAAGAGTAAATGAAAGCTCTGTGTCGTCGAAATCGTAAATAGTAGAAAAGCTTATTTGATTACCAACTGAGGAAAATAATCTTCCTGCATGGAGCACCATTTTCTCCACAGGATATAAATCCATCTCTTCGATACCGTTTTTACCCAGCACAAAGACGTGACCACTTGTATCGCCAATCAAAATTTTTTCTTCGCCTTTATGCGTAAAAGTTATAACGTCAGAGCGTGATTGCAAGGTTTTTATTAACGTATAGGTTTTGTCTTTAATCTCGTAGAAATAATTATCAGAAGTGTAAACAAAATATCTTCCGCCAACATTGTAACCGCATACCAGCGTTTTTGATGGCAACTTCATATTGGTTTTAGTAAATGCATAACCCTCTTTAATTTTGTTTTTCTCAACAGTTAAGTTTAATAACGACTGCGTTTTAGAAAGATTTTTCATAAAATCATAGGTTTTTTTAGGCGCGGAAATCTTTTTAATCACCATTTTTAATCCCAGCACCTGCCTTTAATTTTATAGTTTTTAATCTTGCGCTTTTGCTTAATAGATTCAACGTACCTGTCATGCCATAAAACTGCTTCGTCAAAGGAACCCGTGCAAATGTAATATTCTGCACATAATGCATAAATTAAAGTAGTTCTAGAAACGTCTTTTTCCGAATAATCAATGGTAGCATTTATGTCGTACATAGGCGGTACACACGAATATACCACTTTAACGTTCGAACCGCTTACCTTAATATATTCAGGATAATGCACAAAATCTAAAGAACGTTCACCTTCGTAAACGTCATGAATTTCCAACGGCTGAAAACTTAGGTCCTTAAAATAAATTTTACCCTCATTGATTTTAACAGTTTCAGTCTTTATCATAGGAATAAAAGTTCCAGCAAGCTCGTTTATAATCATATTTAATAGACTCAACATTTTATACGTTGTGGGAATCGTGTCTTGAGAACTTGACCCATCCCCATCCAAATATTCAACGACGTCTTTTCTACCTACGACGTTTGCCGTAGATTTAATGATTTCTTTAATAGTCATGTTTCCTCCTTAATTAAAACTGCCCGACGTTACAATTGTAAAATCGGGCAGTTTGGGCAATTGCCCTAAATTATTACTTTATTAAGCTTCAACTATTCCAGTCATAATGCCTTGTCCGTTAGGTCTTGAACAGATAAGGTCTGCATACTTAACAAGTGTAGCTGAATAAACGGGTTTACCAGGAACTTGATGAAGAACTTTGCCCTCATCATCCGTGAGCCACTGCCAATCGCAAAGTTGATGCAATGCGAAATCGTTAGTGTTAAGCAAATACATCGTACCGCTTGGGCAGAATCTATCTACAACGATAGGGATACCGTTATAACTCATCGCCTTAAAACCGCCTGCAAGCTCCATAGTATCCACTACTCGCTTATTCTGTGACAACACTTTCATAAGCGCTCTTCTTACGCCCCATGAGCACATAATGAAGTTTACTGCTTGTCCACTGTTTGCTTCAATAGTATCTAACGCCGTTTGTAAATCCAGTTCATCAATTTCTCCAGCTTCCAACCTATAATAGGGTTTTAGCCAAGAATTTTGGTTCTTTTCTAAGCCGTAAATAGTCGGAGCTTCAAAATCAAACAATGCGCCGAGTCCTGTAATTTCATTACCATAAGAACCTTGAACACTGATAATCGTTCCTTGAGGAGTCTTTGATAAAGTGGTAGGTTCACCAAAAAGTACTATAAATCTATTTTTATAGTCAACCATCTTTACGCGTCTATTCCCATCGATTATGTTGCCTTGGGCATCTCTAAAATCGATTGGCATGCCTTCGATAAAGTTTTGAATATTATCGACCATTATTGTTTCTTCTGTTATGTTTACAATTTTACTTATAATTCCTTTACCGTTACCGAAAAGCATTCTTCCGAAGTTAAAGGTGCTAGATTTAATCAACCCGTCCATTTCTGCATTTAAGAGATTGACGAATGCACCTGCATTGTTTTCAGACGCTCTGATTGCTTTATCGGAAATTTCAATTACACCGTAAAGGTTTTTAAGCGTAGTTACAAATTGTCCGTAATTATTTCCTGCTGCAGGAGGAAGGTCACCATCCTCAGTGCCCGCACCGATACCGCCGTTCATTCCGTAAATAGCAAGTTTTCTTACCTCTTTTCCGTACACGTCGTTAGTGCTTTTTTCAATCGCTGCTAAAAACGGGTTTACGTTGTCGTTTAGTTGTGATGTGATAGCGTCAAGATATACTGATTTTAACGCGCTATCTGCGTTAGTTAAATTTACTGCCATAAATTCTCCTTATTTACTGTTTTTTTAATATTTCTTTTGCAAGCTCGCCTGCTTGCGATATTGTTTTTGGACGGTCGAGCTGAGTTTTTACCCCCACTCCCGTTCCATCTAGAACGATTGCATTATTCCTTTTTCCAACAAGACTTTGCAAATACTCCTTCAATATTTCTTCTTTTATCGACTGGGTTATATCTGCGGTCTTTTCAGTATGTTTTTCTCCGTTTTCCGTCGGGGATTGCTTGTCGACCGTACCGAGCGCGCCCTCAAGCTCTTTTATTTTCTGACAGCGTTTGGTAAACTCAGACTGTAAAGAGTTGTAGGCGGAAAGTAATGCGTTCACGTCCTTAAATTTACCTAATGAGACTTCGCTTTTTTCTTGTTCCTTAATTTCTTGTTGTTCATCAACTGTCTGTTGAACGTCTAAAAGTTCGGTTTGTTCATTAATTGTTTGCATTTTGTTCTCCTTTTTTTAATTTAATATTGTTCTCGTGCGCTTTTACGTGCGCTGTAAAATTTTCTTTTACTTCTTGCTTTAATTCGCTGTACTCACTCAAAAGGTATCTAATGTGTTCGTCTATATGTACGCCATCGTCATCAATGTAATCAACGTCAAGATACTCTTTAAGTAAAGTTTCGTTTTCCTTTTGCGCTTTTTCTTCGTGTAGGCGTGATAAACCTTTTTGATAATCAAGTTCCTTGTAACCTAAAAGAGATAAAATTTTTTCTTTTGTTGCCGGACGCAATTTGCCTTCGTCGTCTTGTAACAGTCCACTTTCATACAACTTAAATATCATGTCTTTTTTCTGTCTATTAGTGTATAAAAGTTCGTTTTCATTTTCAAGGTAAACATCATCTGAGCTTACGGAAGCGCTATCTGCATAATAAATTTTAGTTTTATTAAAACTGTCGAAGCCTTTAACGGCTCTAACTCCGACTGTAAATTGCCCGTAAAGTCTTATCGTCTGCTTTGCAACTTCTATATAGCAACGCCTTATTTCTTCAGCAGTCATCAATAAGCGCGAATTATCTTGTTCAACCAAAATTTCCAATGCACTTCCGCTTGTTAGCGCAGCGTTAGATGCACTTGAAGAAACGTCACTGACACCACTTATAATTACAAATTCGTTTATCAATTTATTTTCTTCTTGATTAAAATCCTCAGGCATGCTCATGTCCGACATCATTTCCGGAGCTTTAGAGCCCTGTCTGTATACTAAAACTTTTCCAGGAGACAAGCCGTCTTCTTCCAAATCGTCTATGTCTACTGAGCCATCCTCTACAGTCATCACTCCCATTGAAAGCCTATTTAGAAATTCGTGTTTGCGGTTTTTAACTGCGTTAAACGCACGCTGAACGGGTATAAGTCTTTCTACAATGCTAGAGCCGAAAAAACTTCCTGCCGTAGAAATAGAATTTTGCTTGACGAATGGAAAAATTTTTCCTCCGTGCTCGCCGTTAATGAATGGCAACTCCCCATTATATAAAAGTTTTCCTCCTGCAACTGTTATCAATCTACCGTTTGGATATTCTTCTGTAGGCTTATCATAGCGTTCTATAACTACGATAGCGTCGGTTATTACCTCGTCACTATTTAGACTAGTGCTTCCTATTTTGTTTAAGTTATAAACTCCTATATCTTCGCCTTTAAGTACAACGCCGTATTTTTTCTTAATTTCGCCCACCCCAACTGCTTTAGCATGAATAATACTTGCACAAGCTTGTATATCCTCGGTATAAATACTGTCTGGGAAAATTTCAAAAGGTGAAACTGGTAATATAGAAACACTTCCCTCAAAAATTTCATGGCCGTCAAGTTCTCCTACTTTGTTACCCGAGTTCTCATTCCAAACCACCTTGTAAAATCCGCTACCGCACGTTTCACTCCACACAGTAACCTTTTTAGCAACGCTTACAAAGTCGCATTTTTTAAACGACTCGGCAATAAGTTTTTCTGCCATAACCGCTCCCGCAACATCTTTATCGTCGTCAGATTTAGGACGAACGGAAACGCTGGGTGTAACTGTGGAAAATTTAGCTAGCCTACTTTCAAGAATAGGTGCAATATGATTATAAACCGCACGATTTTGCCAATAAAAAGTCTTCCCGTCATCAGCAATATCGCCCTGCGCATTGATTTTACAATACTGATTTCCTGATGCGAAATTCATATTTAGCACCCATTGTCTTTCATACTTTATTCGTTCTTTTTGTCGAGCCTTAAAGTCCTCTTCCACTTCTCTAACGAGTGCTTTTTCAAAGTTTTCTCGTTCTTTTTCGGCTCTCATTAATTCAATATTTTTCTGCAATTTTTCTCTCCTTTAAGAATTTTCTTTAAGTAATTCAAGCAGTCTTATTTTTTCTTTTTCTAATTCTTCATCGCTCATCGAATGAATAGGCTTATCACTTTCAAGTAACATTTTTAGTGCAGTCATATCTGGCGGAACGTTTTTTTTCGTAACCTTTTTTTTAGTTAGTTTCACCGTACCGTTCTCATCACTCACGTACTCTTCTACAACCTCTTTCACGTCGTATCCGAGCGCTTTTTTAATTAAAACCTGCTTAAAATCATACACTGTTTTGGAATTTTTAGTTTTTTCTTTCATTCATAATAATTCTTATCAATCTCTCCTTGTCCTTTTGAATTTGAGTTTTTTCTTTTTTAGGGGGAAGATTTTCCGGCTTAGTCATAATATAATATCTTAATTCGTCTAATGCGTGGTCGTCTTTTTTAATCGGAGATTCTCCCTCTCCCCATCGGTAGCTTTTCAGTTCCCTTATCAAATTTACGCAACATGGGAAAATATAAATTTTAGGTTTTCCGTTATTTATTTTTAAAAATTGTTTAACCCTCTGTATCCCGCTGAACGTATCTTTGTTAACTTTTGGATTGGCAATAATGCCGTAATCATAAAACAATTCAGTTACACTTTTACACCCCGATAAGGTCCTTTGATTTGCCGCCGAATCTATTAATGCATTTAATCGTCCCCTACTATCTCTTTTCCAACCGAGCTGGTTACTTATTTGATTTATTTTTTCAGAGTGATAACAAACGTCCTTACCCGCTTCATAGCTTTCTGCAACCACATAGACGTTTCCGTCATAATCTACACAATACCAGTGTGCAGATAAGGGATTATTAAATCCTGGGTCAATAGAAATAATATCTTGCCACTCTTTAGGTGGCATGAACGGATTTTTTAAGACGTGTACGTTTTCGTCAAACTCTGGATATACTAACCCGCTACTGTGCTTAAATCTTCCGTACCGTCTACTGTCTAGTTGGTCATCAGATAAGGACGCGGTGAGGGAGTCAACCTCATCTTTATCGAGATAGGGATTGTCTGCCCATTCCATAAACTCATACCATACTTCTTTGTTATTGTTTTTGTTTAAATAAATCTCGTCATGTATAAAAGTAAGCCCTTTTAGCGGTGTCATAGTCCCGAAAATATCGCCCTTTTTATCTAATACGCGCATTCTACATTCGTCATATATATCTTTGGGAGGTTCTTCGTCAAACCAGACGAAATCAAGTGAACTGCCCTGGAACTTTTCCCTACCTTGGTCACACGACTTAAACCCAATAACTGAAGTACCTCCAAAAACGTTTTTTATACGAATTTGGTCTATTACACCGTATTTTAAACTGTCTTTTTTTCCTGATAACATAGTAACGTCATCAATCCATGAAGGATTTAAATAGCTTAAAATTTTTAGCTGAGCAACGTCTCTTTGTACTTGTTGAGATAAAGAAACAACCCAACCGAAAACGTTATCCTTATTTTCTCTATATGGGTGAACACCCCTTGCCATATAAACTGTCTCTACCGCACCGCATTCAGTTTTACCGCTACGGTTACCGCCAAATACCCATCGGTTTTTTTTCTGGCACTTATGAAATGCCAATTGTTTTAAGTGAATTTTCTCGCCTACGTTATATTTAGCTAGATTATCCTCGCTAAGTCTATATTTTTGCTCTTTCTCAATTTCAATAAGTCTTCTTACTATATCTAACATACCGCATCTCCGAATTCGCTTGCATTGTATCACCGCTTTTTGCAATCTACAATAGTTTATGACACTAAATTTGCAAAAAATTTTAAAAAATAAATAACGCCCGTCGGACTTTTAGTCCGACGGGCGCATGCGAGAAAAATTTTTTATTTTTTATTTTCTACATTATTTGAGGATTGATATTTTCATATTCTGTAAACTTAATTTTGTAACCGTTTGTTTGTATAACTTCACTCTCTTTTTTTAATTTCCAGTTAGATAAATTGTCTAAATTTTCAAAAAAAGCAGTGGCTTTTCCGTCCGCATCAACTTTAGTGACTAAAGCAGTTTTAACAAATGGTAAAAGCAACTTATAAACAGATGCACCACCAATAATAAAAATATCGTCATCGTTAAATTTTTCAAGTTCTTTTTTGAGTTCAGTGAGGTCTTTACAAATCAAGCAATCATCTCTATTTAAATTTGAAGATAAAACAACGTTAATCCTATTTTTAAGTGGTGTGCCGTTAGGAAAAGACTCTAAGGTTTTTCTACCCATAACAACCACTTTATTTAATGTAGTTGTTCTAAAAAACTTCATATCTTCTGGAATAGAAAAGAGTAAATCGTTATTTTTGCCTATCCCCCAAAAATTATCAACCGCTACTATAGCTTTCATTAAATTGCAACCTCAAATTTCTCTTCTATCTTATTATATTGATAATCAATAATCTGGAAATCGTCCACAGTAAACTTATAAAAATCCTTAACGTTAGGATTAATTATAACCTTAGGTGCAGGATATTGTGGATTTTCCATCATCTTCTTTATAACGGGAATATGTCTATCGTAAATATGTGCGTCGGCAATAACGTGCACTAGCTCTCCCGCAACTAAGCCGGAAACTTGCGCAAGCATCATCAAGAGTATAGCGTACTGCACAACGTTCCAGTTGTTCGCAACCGCAACGTCGTTAGAACGCTGATTTAGTATGCCGTTAAGAACGTTTCCGCTCACGTTAAAAGTCATTGAGTAAGCGCAAGGATATAAATTCATCTCGTTTAAGTCTGCAAAGGTATAAATATTGGTCATTATTCTTCTAGACGAGGGATTGTGTTTTAAATCATATAAAACCCTATCAACTTGGTCGAATTCCCCTTCTTTATATTTGTGCTTTACACCCAATTGATAGCCGTAAGCCTTACCGATAGAGCCGTTCTCATCCGCCCAACTATCCCAAATATGACTGTTTAAATCTTTAATGTTATTGGACTTTTTTTGCCAAATCCACAAAATCTCGTCAATTGCCGATTTAAACGCGGTACGGCGCAAAGTAATTATAGGGAATTCTTCCCTTAAGTCGTAACGGTTGACCACGCAGAACTTTTTAACGGTATGCGCGGGCGTGCCATCTAGCCACTTAGGACGAACGGGAAGGTCTGTATCCCAAACCCCGTTTTCAATTATATCTTTGCAGTTTTGAATAAATATTTGGTCAGCTTTACTCATAATTTACCCCTTTTCATAAGTTAAAACGCATCTTTTGTTTGTTTTTTCCAACGGTTTGCTATAAATTTTAGAACAAATTTTTGCGGAAGCAATTTAATCAATCTATAAAGGAATCTGTTAAGACAACCTGGGATATACATCAATTTATTTCTTTTAACAGCTCTAAGCGATTTTTCCGCAACAAAGATAGGACTTTTACTAGCGAGCTTACCCCACAAACCCTGTCCTTTAATATCTTCAATTATATCTTGACGGGTAGGAACGCCACCAGGTGCAACCACGGTCACTTTCACGCCCTCTTTTTTTAGTTCGTAATGCAGAGATTTAGAAAAATTGATAAGCATATCTTTAGTAGCACTATACAAAGCAAAGTACGGCATAGGCGTAGTGCCCGACATACTGCTAACGGTAATCAATTCCGCCTTTTGTTCGCGACGAGACAAAAGCGCGTGCGTTAAGCATATAGTCGCTTCCGCATTAACGCGAAGTTGAAATAAAACCTTATCTGAAGAATAGTCCATAAACGCTTTTTGCGTATCTACGCCGGCAACGTTTATAATTTGTGAAAATTTAATATTGTTTTTATCAATATCCGCAATGAGTTTTGCGCGCGCTTTTTCGCTAGATAAATCGCACGCATAAATTTCCACTTGCACGTCGTAAGCAGATAATATTTCACCTTTAAGAGCAGAAAGTTTACCTATGCTTCTGCCGGTTAAAAATAAATTGTACCCCTTTTTAGCGCAGGCAATAGCAAAGGCTTTACCAATTCCGCCAGTTGCGCCACTAATAAATGTATATGCCATAATTACTTGGTCGTAAGAACTTTACTGCTAACGCCGTTAATCATCCCGAGTTTGCCTGAAAGACTGTTAATAATTTCTTGCGGAGCATCTATAACAACACTGATAACGTTGACGTTTTTTTGCTTGTAAGGAAGTCCCATCCTGCCTATTATGTAATCAGCGAAATTATGTAAAAGACAATTAATTTTATCTACAGAATTAATATCACTGACAATTATAGCGACAACAGCAATCTTACTTTCCATAAAAATCTCCTTTTACATATTTTATCACAAGTCAAAAGTTTTAGCAATACTTTTAAGTGTCTTTCGTCAAAAATCAAGTTACAGTACCGCAATAAACTAACAATAAAATTGACCTTTTTTGACAACCTCTTTGAGTTTGTCAATAGCTTTTTTCTCAATTCTAGAAATATAAGAGCGGGAAATTTTTAAAAATTTAGCAACCTCTCTTTGCGCATAATTTCTTTTGCCTTTAAGTCCATACCGTAAACATAACACAGTGTACTCTCGCTCGGTCAGAACGTTTTTTATAAATTCTAAAAACTTTTCCCGCTCAATACTTTTATCGACTTGCGCAAAAACCGTGTCTTCTTTTTCAGAAAGCAAGTCAATAAGCGACAGCTCGTTACCGTTCTTATCCGTTCCTACAGGGTCAGAAAGGTAGACGTCGTTCTTGTGTTTTTTGTTAAGGCGCAAAAGCATTAAAATTTCGTTTTCAATACAGCGAGCCGTATACGTTGCAAGCTGTGTTCCCTTATCACGCTCATACGTATCTACCGCCTTAATAAGCCCAATACTCCCGACAGAAATCAAGTCATCCGTGTCGGCCGCGCCGGAATATTTTTTTACTACGTGTGCCACAAGGCGCATATTATGATTTATTAATTTATCTCGCGCAGACTTATCACCCTCTTTCATTCGAATTAAGCACTCTAACTCTTCTTCACTACTCAATGGCTTTGGAAACGAGCCACCACCTAAAATGCTACCAGTAAAAAAAGTAATTTTTCCTAAAATAAACGCCAAAAAATCAAAGAACATAAAATTTCTCCTAAAAATTTGATGTTTAAATATATTCAGTATTTTACTGGTGTATTAAAGGTAGCAAGTCCTAAAAATTAAAAATTTAGTGTCATAAAACCTTTTCAAAGTAAAAATAGTGTTATATAATAGCGGTGGCGTTTGGAAAAAAACAAAATAAGGGGGTGCAAAAAATAATTACTTATCATTTTTTGAGATTATGGGGTTTTTACCACAGACTTAAGGCAGAAGAAATTAAGACAAGCAATTTATAACTGCACCGCCTTAAAGATGGTGAATTATGAATTTTGTATTTTTAAAAGACTTTTTATCCGAGTACAGCTTGCCTACTTTAATTATTTCAGGCATAACTGCAGTTTTAAGCATAATTTTCGATAAGTTTTTAAGTAAAAAACTTCCAGCGGGAGTAAAAAATTATTTAGCCTTTGCCGTATCTATAATTTCATATTTTATTTACGATATGATTTTCGTTATACACTCTTTTTCCTTTAGGACTGAAGCCTTTTACGCAGGAATATTGTGTGGCTCACTTTCTACTATTGCAGTTTCAATAGTCGGAAAAATTAAAAAAGGCGAACCTATAACTTTGAGTGCGACCACTTTATTGATTGAAAAACTTTTAGAAGATTACGTAAGTAAAGAAAGCGCAACTGCAACCGCAATCGTTATCGAACAACTAATAAATTCTTCAGATAACGGTAACGGAGATTCGCTAACAAAACTTGAAATATACAATGCGCTTAAAAACCAGTCGGACACAAACTTGAGCGACGAACAGTATCTTTATATTGCAGGATTGATACTTAGCGCAGTAAAAGAGTTAAACAAAAATAAAGTTTAACTGACAATTTGACTTTTCCAATTTCCTTTTTTTGTTGCTGAAAGGCAAAAACGAAAAACACCCGAAAGGGTGTTTTTCGTTTATAACTTTCATTACAATATCTCTTTGACTTTAGTCAAAATATAACTCTTTTACTCTCCCCAATGCACGATTACGTTACACCCACCTTTCCAATCTTTATTCCAACCGCTCGGCTGACTTTCCGCCTCACAATATATATCAGTTAAATTATCGCACCAAGCGAACGCATAATCTCCTATACTCTTTACGCTTGCAGGGATTTCTATACTTGTTAATGATTTGCAATAACACTTTATATTACAAAAAGCAAGTAAAGTTATAATTTTAATACACCGTCAAGTAAAACACAATCTTTTCCGAATAAAAAATTTTGTGATAATTAATACTAAGCGTATGAAAATAGAAAAGACGTTAGATAAAAATATA
>JAZNMA010000098.1:0-127927 GCA_045579345.1 Christensenellaceae bacterium
CTCCGCCAACAAAAAAGAGGCATTATAAAATGCCTCTTTTTTTCTACCAATTTAAAGTTTATTTTAGTACTATAAATCTATAATTCGCTATTTAGTTTAGGCAATCCTCTTTTCTTTTCAAAGTTTTGTTTTGTGAGGGTAGATACCGTTTTAGAGAGAGCTACGAGTGCTATTAAGTTAGGTAAAGCCATCAAAACGTTAAAGCAATCGGCAACTAACCAAACTATGTCAATCTGAGCAACTGCGCCTACAAAAACAAAACCAACGTAAATAATTCTATAAATAGTTACAGCAAGTTTTCTTTTTGCATTAAAAATGTAACCAATAATTTTAATTATATTTTGTTTTTTCTATAAATTCATGATAAACTTCATCTTGTAATGCTTTAAGCAAAATTGGCGCCTTGTTTCCCACTAACTTTCCGTCTATTTTTTCTACAGAAGTACAAAGTTGACCTGCTGAAGATATTATAATTTCATCGGCAGTTAGTAATTGCTCAATATTATATGCTTTTTCGTAAACAGGTATTTTTAATTTTTTACATGCTTTTATTAAATGTTTTCTTGCAATGCCTGGTAATATAAGATTATCTAGTGGGGCAGTTATAAAAAAGCCGTTTTTTAGTATATGAACATTACTGTGTGCACACTCTGTTATTCTACCGTTTCTATGAAAAATGACCTCATCGCAATTTTTCTCTTTTGCTTTTTGAGAAGCAATTACTGATGGTATTAAATTTAGTGTTTTTATATTACAATGAAAAAAACGAGTGTCTTCCATTGTTATTACTTGAACTTTTTTATAAACATCACAAATTTGTTTATGAAAAATATTAATCCAAATATTAGCTTTACATGGTTTAGGAAAAACGTGTTCACGAATAGGCGAATTTCCTCTAGTTGCTTGAAAATATACAAAATTTTCATCCGTATCCATTTTCTTTAACAAATGATACAAAATATTATTTAGCGTTTTTTTGGAAAAGGGAAGTGTGATTTGTAGTAAATCTGCACTCATAAAAAATCTATCAATATGTTCGTCTAAAGCAAAAATTTTATAGTTTTTGCTGTAGCTTGCATCATAAACACCATCACCGAAAAAGCAAGCCCTATCACTCATAGGAATTGACATGTTTTCAATTTCGTCGAATTTACCATTATAATATCCTAAATTATTCATTTATTTTCCTCTTGATATAATTAATTGTTATGTGAGATTAATAAAAATATGACTTTTATAAAATAAAACGATAATTAATTATTAAAAGTGTTTTTAATTTAAAAGCATAAAATGTTGATTTACTTAATTATTATGTGATATAATTATTTAAATTAATTTTATAATAGGTTTATATATTTTGCAAAATAAAAAAGCTAAAATTTGGACGGGAATTATTTTCGTTGCCATATTTGTTGGATTAATGTTTTTCTTGCTTTCGGGCGGTAATTTAAAATTAATTATCGAGCTTTTTAACGATGATGTTACAAAGGCTGAAGTAAGGGAAACGTTTAATTTATTAGGATTACGAGCGCACATAACACTAGCAATTTTATCAATGTTGCAAGTGGTTTTTACCTTTTTACCCGCTGAACCTGTTCAAGTTGTTTCTGGTATAGGGTTTGGCTTGATTGAAGGTGGATTAATCTGTCTTGCGGGTGTTATTCTTGGTAATGCTATTATATATGTATTATATAAAATTTATGGTCAAAGATTAACTGAATATTTTAAGAAAAACGTTGAATTTGATTTTGAAAGTGCACGTAAATCTAAAAAAATTGTGCTTATAGTATTTATTTTATATTTTTTACCTGCAATTCCTTATGGTTTAATTTGTATATTTACTGCATCACTAGATATAAAATATCCAAAATATTTCATTTTGACTACTTTAGGGGCGATTCCGTCTATATTTATTGGGGTAGGTTTAGGACATATTACTATTACCTCAAGCTGGATATTGTCTCTGATAATTTTCTTAATTTTAATTGTGTTGTTAGTTATTCTGCTTAAAAATAAGAAAAGACTATTTAACGCCATGAATAATTATATAAAAAGAAAGGAAGTTGAGATAAAAAAGCCAAATAGAATTTTTTTAGCACTATTAGCATTTGGAACAAAGTTAATATATGGTAGAAAAATAAGAATAAAAATGGTTAATAACGTCGGCGAGTTGAATCGTCCGTCAATTGTATTATGCAATCACGGTTCCTTTATCGACTTTATTTACGTTGGTCGTTTATTAAGAAAGCAGAGACCAAATTTTTTAACTGCAAGGCTATATTTCTACAACAAATATTTACGAAAGCTTTTAACCAGTGTCGGATGCATACCGAAAAGTATGTTTACAAATGATATAGAGAATGCTAAAAATTGCATTCGTGCATTATCTCAAAATAGGGTTTTAGTCATGATGCCTGAGGCGAGGTTATCAACGGTGGGTAACTTTGAAGGTATTCAAGAAAGTACTTATAAATTTATAAAACGTTCTAATGTAGACGTGTATATCGTTAAGATAAGCGGTGCATATCTAGCGTGTCCTAAATGGGGTGACGGTGTTAGAAAAGGGGCCTTGGTTAATTGCGAATTAAATAAATTTTTATCAGCCGATGAAATAAAAAATATTGAAATTGAACAACTCAAAACACAAATTGATAAAGAGTTAGATTACAATGAATTTAATTGGCTTGAGAAAAACAATAACATCGTTTATAAATGTAAAACTCTTGCTCAAGGTTTAGAAAATATATTGTATTTGTGTCCAAAGTGCGGTGCAATTTGTTCACTTACCACAAAGGGACATACTATTTCTTGTTCAGTGTGTGGAATGGAAACTACAATTGATAGCCGATACGCATTTATTGATGGAGTTGAGTTTAAAAATTTTTCTGAATGGTATTTTTGGCAGGTTGATGAAATTAAGAAAAAGATTCTTAGCAATCCTGAATTTAAAATAGAGAGTAAAGTACAATTGAGACATTCCTCGATAAACGGAAAAAATTTTACTCGATATGCTGGCGATGGAATGTGTAGATTGGATAAAAATGGATTATTGTACAAAGGAAGTAGTGACGGAGAACAAATTGAGAAATTTTTTCCATTAAATGAGATATATAGACTCTTATTTGGTGCCGGTGAGGATTTTGAAATTTATCATAACAAAGAAATTTGGTATTTTGTTCCTGAAGATAAGCGTTCTTGTGTAATTTGGTATGTTGTAAGTGGATTGCTCAAAGAACTTTACAAATAATGGGGTAAATATAAATGCAAAAAAACCTTAAAAAACAAAAAGCTTTTTCATTTATAGGACTTAAATCATTTTTAATGGTTTCGTCGCTTTTATTGCTTATAATAATCATAAGTGGCATTTTAACAAATTTTATACCGCAAGGCTCGTTTGAACGCGATGAAAACGGAATGATTATTAATGAAACTTTTAAGTTGGGTGAAGTCCACGGCATTGCTTTTTGGAGAGTTGTATCAGCTCCATTTCGAGTCTTTGTTTCAGAAGACGCTTTAACTATAATCGTTATCAGCGTTCTTTTGTTAGTTATGAGCAGTGTTTTTAACCTTCTTGAAAAAACAGGTGGAATAAACACAATCGTAAGGAAAACAGTAAAAAGGTTTTCTAGTAAAAAAAATTTAGTCATCTGTTTAACCGCTTTAGTTTTTATGACTTTTGGAAGTTTTTTCGGAATGTTTGAAGAGCTTGTTACGCTTTTGCCGTTAGTAATAGTCTTTGTTTTATCACTCGGATTTGATACTTTGACGGGGCTAGGCGTGTGCATGTTGTCGGCTTGTTTTGGTTTTTCTGCGGCAATTTCTAATCCTTTTTCGGTTGGCATTGTTTCAGAAATAGCAAATACAAATATTTTTAGTGGAGTTTGGCTTAGAATATTATTTTTTGTTATTATTTATTTTTCGGTTTGTACTTTTTTAATTTTACATATTAATAAAATCACAAAAAATCCAACAAAATCTTTAACATACGAAATTGATAGGGAAAAACTGAAAAACGAAAATTTTAACGAACATGAACGCATCATAAATGAAGATAAAATTTTTAAAACTTACGTTACGTTTTTTGCCGTTCAACTCGTAATAATTTTACTCATAGCTTCTATTCGAGCCATATCAAGTTATGCGATTCCTGTTTTAGCGGTAAGCTTTTTACTGGGTGGAATTATTTGTGGATGCATTGTGTGTGATAAAAAATCAGATGTTTTTTTCTTTATGAAAGACGGCGCACTTTCAATGCTTCCCGCTGTCGCGATGATTGCTCTTGCTAGCTCTGTAAAATTAATAATGATGGAAAGCGGTATTTTAGATACGATTATGCATTTCATTATTCAATCTTTGTCTGGTAAAAGTAAATTTGCAAGCATTTTGCTTATTTACTTATTAATTTTATTTTTGCAAATTTTTATTGGTTCTTCATCAGCAAAAATTATGCTTATAATGCCCATAATTTTACCAATTGCGAAAACTATCGGACTATCTACTGAAATTATTATTTTAACATACTGCATAGCTGATGGATTTACAGACGTTATTATCCCTACTAATCCGGTGCTTTTAATTGGTTTATCAATGGCTAACGTTTCTTATGGGAAATGGTTTAAATGGACCTGGAAATTTCAAATTGCAATGTTGTTATTAACTGCGTCAATTCTTTTTTTAGCAGTAAATATAGGATATTAATTTATGAAAATTTTATCGCCTGCAGGTAACTTTAAAAGCTTAAAATTAGCTGTTTTTAATGGTGCGAACGAAGTTTACCTAGGTATAAACGAATTTAATGCAAGAAATAATATTGATGGCTTTACTATTAAAACATTAAAAGAAGCTGTCGACTTTGCGCATCTTTACAGTGTCAAGGTTAATTTAGCGGTCAACATACTATTTACCAATGAAGAAATTCAATCAGCTATTGATATAATAATTGATTCGTATAATTTAGGTGTGGATGCTTTTATTCTTCAGGATTTAGGACTTGCTAAGGCAATACATACTTTTTATCCGCAAATTGAATTACACGCCAGCACTCAAATGGGTATTCACAATCTTGAGGGCGTTAACTACATCAGACAATTTGGTTTTACAAGAGTAGTATTAGCTAGAGAGACACCGCTTGATGAAATAATAAGAATAAGAAAAAATTCAGATATAGAGATTGAATTTTTTATCCAAGGCGCCCTTTGTGTTTCTTTTTCTGGAAATTGTTATTTAAGTTCTTATATGCTCAATGCAAGTGGAAACAGAGGGCGTTGTAAACAACTATGTAGACTCCCATTTTCTCTTCAATTTAAAGGAAAAACCTTAAAAAACGGTTACCTTTTAAGCGCAAAAGATTTTAATCTCATTAATAATTTAACCGAACTTAAAGAAGCAGGAGTTGACGTTCTTAAAATCGAAGGGCGGGCTCGTCGCGCTGAATACGTTGGTATTGTAACTAGAGAGTATAGAAAGGCACTAGACGGTCTTTCGTTTAATGAAGATAATATAAAATTAGCCTTTAATAGAGAATATACTCAAGCATATTTTAATGGAAATGATTCAATAATTTCAGATTACAATAATCACGTTGGCATTAAAATCGGTAAGGTAATTAAAGTTAATTTTGGAAAAAAATTTAATCAAGTTTATATTACTTCTAATAGAAAATTATCAGCAAAATCTACTCTTAAACTTTTTACAGGAAAAAATGAAAACAATACGGTTTCTGTTTACGATATAAAAGAACTTTCTGATAATAAATACGTTTTTACAACTACTCAAAAAATTTTTATTAATGATAGCGTACACCTTTTAACCGATTATGCTTTAGAAAAAGAAATAAATAATTTTCGAGTTCGTCGTGAAATTATCATTGACATATATGCTAGCGTTAATAAGCCTATAAAGGCTATTTACAAATTAGGTGATACCGAATATGTTGTATATGGTTTTACGTGTTTTAAAGCACAAAATCAGCCCCTAACTCAAAAACAGATTATTGAAAATTTTTCTAAAAGTGAATATTTTGATGCTGACATTAAAATTCGTATTTTAGATAATGTTTTTTTAACATTAAAAAATTTAAACGATTTTAGAAGAAAAGTGTTTTGTTCTATTTACGATAATTTAACAAAATTAAATAGGGTGCCTATAAATAGAATAAAAATAGACATTCCAAACGCTAGCCTAAAGGAGTTTTTAAATTTTCAAATAATTGATAATTTAAATACGGATTTAATTGCTGAAAATATTATTTATTCGCCCGAAATATATGACTTAACGTCCATTAAAAAGTTTATTAATAATTGTAAAAAACAAAATAAAAATGCTTTTTTAGACTTGCCTAATTTTGCGCTTAAAGAAGACATTGCATTATTAAAACATATTGTCAATAGTACAAATGTTAATGTCGTAGCTAATAATTATTATGCTTTGAATTTTGGTGCAAAAACTATAATAGGTATGGGACTTAACGTTTATAATGATTATAGCGCAAATGTCTTTAATTTGCCTTTTATCCGTGCTGAAAATAATCAGAAAAATAATAAATATTCATATATGACCTTAAGGCATTGTCCACTAAAGACTCACTTAAATTCAAAATGTGAATATTGTGCGTTTAAAGATGGTTATAATTATAAAATGGAAAATGGAAAAATTTTAAATTTAAAACGCAAAAAATTAAGTTCATGTACATTTTATTTAACAGATTAATTTATTGCGTGATGTTTAAAATAAAAATAGTACCAAGCTATTACTTGATACTATTTGGCAGGGGAGACGCGATTGTCTACACACCAAATATATAGGGATATTTTTATTCAAAACCACAATATATTGTGGTTTTTTTAATTTAGTAACATTTTAGTAACATTTGACGTTGATTTTTTGTGCAAAACAATATAAAAATTAGACGATTTTTCCGATAATTTTATGCTTATCTTCTTCGTATAAATGAGCGTAAGTTTTTGTTACTTGTGCAAGCGTGTCGCCGATTAAATCAGCAACGACTGTAAGATTTGCTCCCAAGTGAATTAGCATGGAAACAAACGAGTGTCGAAGATCGTGAACTCTGATTTGTTTAACCCCGGCAATCTCGGCATATTTATTAAATGCTCTGCGTAATGTGTTATCAGTCAACGGTGTGTCGCCACCAAAATAGAAAGGACCTTTAGGAACTGTATAATTTTGCAGTTCCTTTTTTAATGGTTCGCAAATCGGTGTGCTTGCTACTTTTTCGGTTTTAGTTGAAGTAATCTTGTATGTGCTGTCGTCTAAAGTTTTTCTTGTAAGCGATTTATTAAACTTTATATTGTCTTTAAGAACGTCGGAAGGGGAAAGAGCAAGAACTTCGCCTTTGCGCCTTCCTGTGTAGAATAGGACCGAAAAAAAGGCACGATAAGTTTGATTGTCTACTACGGCAATAAACTTTTTAAATTCTTCTCTCGTCCAAAATAGCATTTCAGTTTTTGGGGTACGGCGTTTTGGTTTTTTAATTGAAAGTAGATAGTTTACAAAGCCGTCGTTTCTTTCAGCGCACCAAGTAAGGAACGCAGAAAAATAAGTTCGTATTTTGGAAAGATATTTGTATGAATAATAGCCGTTTGTTTTTGGGTTTTTGCTCGACCATATTTCGTCTTGCCATTTTAATAATTCTTGCTTAGTCAAATCTTTTAATTCGTAAAATCTAAATTGTGGAAGAATTATTAAATTAAATATTTTTTCTTTTTCATAGATTGTGGCATCTTTAATTTGGTTTCTAATCGACTTAAAATAAAGGGTGGAGAGTTTTTCAACGGTTAAAACTTCTTTGCCTTCTTGAGCCTTTTTTAGCGACTTAATAGTATTATTATCTTTGCAAAGAGTGCAGTATTTAGTAACAAAATCGGCATAACCTTGTTTAGCAAGCGTTTTGGTAGAATAACCCGATAACTTCTTTTGCTTTTGATTACCTTCTAAATCAATGCAACGGAAAACAACGTCGTAAACCTTTCCGTTTTTTGTTTGACGTTCTTGTAGCGAATATTTAGTTGAACTGATGTAATATTGTTTAGTCATTTTAATTCCAATAATTATCCAATGCATCATTGATTTTTTTAATGTCAAAATCTTCTCTTTCTGTACATTTTTGTATACCGTCAGAATTATCATAGACTTCTAAATCAAATAAAAAAGCTTTACCATTATCGTTATATCCACAAAAATAATATCCACTTGTTTCAGCGCCAAATCCATTTTTTGCAGAAAGTCTTAAATATGCTGAAATATAATTTTCATCTACATCCGGGTAATAATTGCAAGTTCCTGATACAACTTTTACGGATTGTGGATTTTTAAATTCGTATGAAACATCTAAAATTAGTTTGTATAATTTTTCTTCTTCTTTAGATAAATTATTGCAACCACCAAAACTTATTGTTCCTAATAAGCAAACTACACATAAAACTATTGATAATATTTTTTTCATAATCTTTTCCTTTGATATAAGGTAATTTTATTAAAAATCTCTAATAAGTTTAACAACTTTCCCAAGAACACGGCAATTTTCAAGGTCGTGTTTTTCTATGCGCTTTGGTGAGTATTCAGGATTGATAGGGATAAGTTCAAGCCAATCTTCTCCGTACACATAATGAACTTTTTTGACCGTTGCTTCGTCGTCATTATAAAGAACGACTGCTAAATCGCCACTATCAACCGAATTACAGCGCAAGCAAAGTATTCTATCGCCTTCAATAAGTTTAGGGTACATAGAGTTACCTTTAACGTATAAAACAAAATAATCGTCAGGATTTTTATTCCCCAAAGCCGATAAAGGAATGTCAACTTTATTGCCTGTGCGTACTTCGTCAATGATTCCATTATATCCTGCACTAATAGAACCAACTTCTTCAAAAGATATAATTCCGTCAGTAGGATAAACGTTTGATGCGTTAAATTCTTTTTGAATTTCTCTTATAGATTTGGCAGAAAAAATTTTTTCCAATGCAGCAACTTCAGACGAACCTTCTTTTCCTAAGGTTTGGATTGCTTTCATTAGTTCGTCGTCTAAATTAGTTCGTGGATATTCTTCACCTTGCATTAAATAATCTCCTGAAACATTAAAAAACTTGCAAAGTAATATCAAAGTTTTAAGGTCTGGCGTGGTTCGTCCTTGACACCAACTTGAAACAGTTGCTTGTCTTACATTTAAGGCTTTTGCCAACTGACTTTGACTTAAACATTTTTCTTCCATTAAATAAACTAATCTTTCATTAAACAACATTTCCGTATAACTCCTAAAAAATATTACAACAAAATCGTATAAAACACTTGACAAACCTACAACAAAAGCGTATAATAAAAGTAAGTTTTGGAAAAGTGCGAAAAATCCAAACTTAAAAAACCCAATAAAAACAGCAATGTTTTTGGGGCGGTCTTGTCGTTGGCAGAGAGTTAATCTGCGTTTTAGTTTTTTGTGGTGATTAAATTATAACGAGATTATTATTTTTTGTCAACGATAAAACCAATTTTATATGGTTTTTAAGTTGACTTTTTTATTTTCCGATACTTATTAAAACAGTTAGACAAAAAAGGAGTGTGATTAAAAGTGAAAGGCGTAACAATCGGCGAGAGAATTAGGATTTGTCGTGAGAAAAAAAATCTTTCTCAAGGCGAACTTGCTGAACTTATCGGTGTATCTCAAATGATGGTTTCTTATTACGAAAGAGATTTTAAGCCGTTATCGTTTGAAATGGCAATAAGGATAGCAAAAGTTTTAGAAACGACTTTAGATTATTTAGCAGGAAATTAGAAATTTTATAGGAGAAAGTAAAAATGGACTACAAGCGTAGGGAAGAAATATTTAGCAAAGACTACATAACAACGCACGAAATACAGGAACTATTAGGATTTAAGACGTTGGGCGAAGCAAGTAGTATGATGACGAAGATTAGGCTAAAGGTCGGCGATAGATTAGGTATTCGTGGGCGTATTCATACCGAAGATTATTTTGAGTATTTTGGTATTACACCTACCGATAGATACGATAAAACAACCGAAGATACGGAAATACCTTCTGCTATTCAACAAAAGCATAATCAAATCTTTAAGGAACGTGGGATTATTTAGGGCGGTGAGTTATGCACGGAAACGAATTAAACGAAAAGAGATTTTTTTGGCTTAAACTTGATAGACATTTTTTTGGGAACGGACGAGTTAAAAAACTTCGCAAACTTGCTGGTGGCGATACTTATACAATTATTTATCTAAAAATGCTTTTATTAAGCGTTGAATATAATGGGGTGCTAATTTACGAAGGCATAGAAGATGAGTTTTACAAAGAAATTGCTCTTAAATTGGATGAAGAAGAGTCAAATTGTCAAGTAACGATAAATTATCTTTTATCACAAGGATTGTTGGTAGAAACACAGGAACAGAACTTTCATTTCCCAGACATTATAGGAATGATAGGGAGCGAAACAAAGAACAATGTTTATAAAAGACAGAAAAGGTTGGAAAAATTCCAACCAAATTCCAACCAAATTCCAAAACTTTCCAACCAAATTCCAATAGAGAAAGAGATAGATATAGATATAGAGAAAGATAAAGAGATAGATATAAATAATAAAATAAAAGATATAGATGTCGATAAAAACATTCCGTGCGTGAGCGCACGAGAAGAAAAGTCGTCGTCATCGACACTTGTTAATCTTGAAACTAACATAAATAACTTTTTAGAAGAGTTTGGAATTATGCTTGATAGTTATACGGCAGTAATTACAGAAATTGATTTTGAACTGCTGACAGAAAGGTTTAGAGAAAGTGAGTGGTTAAAAGCAAACATATCTTCTTTTAAGAAAGTTTGTGAGTATTATCCGAAAATTATATCGGGGTATTACAAGGACTACGATAAAAAACCGAGAGAAGACAAGTCTTGGGAAACGTTGAAATCAATGCTTAAAGAAGCAAAGGCTGAAGAAGAAATAGAAGAACAAGGGGGGACGACTTAATGAAATACAGTAAAGCAGTTGAAATTATGATGCAACTTAAAGCGGAATACTTTTACGCTTTTAAGGATATGCCCGACGAATTGTTTAAGATCAAGGCTAAAAACTTTATAAACTCTTTGGAAGGCTATACCGATAAAGAAATTGATATAGCGTTAGATTTTGTCTTAAAAGAAAATAAAACATCACCAACCACAGCACATTTTATTGAAGTGCTTGAAAGAAATAAAGAAATGCTTTTACCTTCGGCTGAAGAAGAATGGGCGAAAATTTCTGAAGTAGTAAGAAGTATGTCTTTCAACTCTAAAAATTTTGATATATCTTACGGTGATTGGGAAAAACATCGTGAAAAACAAGAATTACTATATTTATCTCTTTCAAGCGATGTAAGAGAATATTACATAAACTACTCAAGCTTTTTAGATTTGCTTGATGTAAAAAATCTTGAAATAACAAAGGCACAATTTTTAAAGGCTTTCCCGGAGTGGCGTAGATTAAAGAAGAAAAAAGAACAACTGATGGGTAAAGTCGGAGAGTGTAATAATGGAACTTAAATATCAAATACCAACCAAAGCGTATTATTTAGAAAATAGTGACGAATACGAGTACGACTATAAAGAAGTTGAGTTTGAACCGACGGATGAAGAATTAAACGAATGTGTTGCAACTTGTATTTTTGACGAATATTTTGAAAATGGACTGTTTGATAGAACTGAAAGAATAGAAATTATTTTACACCTAAAAGAATTTATAAGTGACAAATGTTTAACGGAAAAACTTGCGAGAGAAGAATATGATATTCAAGTACACGAATGGTTTGAAAAGGAAGTGATGAAACGTTATGGATAATTTAGAGATAAAGACACGTTCATATAATACGGCAGTCGGTCAATCTTGTCCAACGATAGTAAGTGAAGGGCATCATTATTGGATTGATAAAGACGGAAACGACCATATTTATTTTCACAATAACTCAGTTGGAAAATTACTTAAAGATATGTGGAATAAATTACACGAGCCTATAAGGAGAAAGAAAAATGGTAAAGCACATAGATTATCCCGATAGGAAAACTTGGCTTGCTAACCGATATAAAAGTCTTGGGGCATCTGAAATAGCAATCGTTTGTGGACACAGCAACTTTATGACAGAAGAACAACTTTGGAAAAAAAAACATTGCGTACTCAACATAAAGAGTACGAAGGGAATGAAAGAGTTGATTACGGTCAAGAAGCCGAACAGTATTTAAGAGAACTTTTTAAGTTAAAACATAAAAGCGAATACAAGGTAGATTATTTTCCTTATAGGGTGTACTACAACGAAGAAAGACCTTATTTGACTTCTACGCTTGACGGACTGATTACAAGGCTGTCGGACGGCAAAATCGGTGGTTATGAATGTAAATCACGGTATATTGATAGTAAACAAGCGTTAGAAGAGTGGAAAGGTCAAATTCCTATGAAATACTACTGTCAAGCAATCCATCAACTATATACGGCAGGGCTTGACTTCGTAATATTAAACGTTGAACTTCGATTTCCTGATAATAACGCAGAGATAAGAGAATATATGATAAACCGAGATTGTAAAGATGCAGAGATTGATTTTATTGTATCAAAAGGCGATAAGTTTTGGCAGTATGTAAAAACTGATAAAAAACCGCCATTAACAATACGGTTGTAAAGATACGGGGGGTAAATTATGAAAATTGAAAAACCTATGACTGAAAATCAAAAGTTGTACGGTAACAAGTTATATAAATTCTTAATGCAAAATGATGTAGTTACAAAAGAAGAAATGTTTGAACATCTTGGTTGGGATAAAAAGAAAGACCGACAATTAAGGGAATTACTTTCTTTAATCGGTCAAAAAGTTCCGTTAATTAGTCTTAGTAGCGACATGGGATATAAGATAGCAAAAACAAAAGACGATTTGGAACTTGTTGAACATTCTTGGGCGGAGTTGTCTTCACGAACCGAAGTGTTGACAAGCAGAATGCAACCTTTAATTAAATTCCGTGATAAATATAAATTTAATAAAAGTTAAAGAGGAAAATTATTTTGAAAGCAATTACTCAATTAAAAAGACAAAATTTAGTTCAATTGTTTTTGGAAAGAACAACGGACCTAATGGATTTGTCAAGAATTACTGGATATAAACCTGATACTATAAAAATCATTTTGAACGACAATGGAGTTAAAAGAAAAAGACCAAAACACAACTATCTTAAAAGGCAAAGAAATCAAAAAGCAAAAGATATTTTATATGAACTTTTAACAAGCGATAAAAAGCCTGTAGATATAGCAAAGGAATATGGCGTTAGTCGCCAATATGTTTCAGAATTATGCAAAAAGGAGATTAAAAAAAGTGCTAAAAACCAGATATGAAATTACTTATATTTATTTAAGAATACCTTTACTTAAAATTCCTATGCCGTTTTTTTATAGGGTTGGACACGTATTTGCCGACAATTACGAAGAAGCAAAGGCTAAAATTAAACAATTAGATCCAAAATTTGTTTGCGTTTGGGATATAAAAGTAGAAGAAGTTTTTATTAAAGGAGAAAGATGATGCAAAATTTTGAACAAGCAATAGAACAGTTAAATTCAGTGGCGATAGTTCCGTCAAGTATGGAATTTACAGTACAAGAAGATTTTATAAATAATCTTCCGCAAATTATCAGCAATGTTGAGCAGTTGGCTGTATGGGCGAAAGCACAAACTGAAGCCGATAAGAACTTAATATTAACTTCTGACAAAGATTTTGATAAGGCAAAGAAAAGATGTGCCGATATTAAAAAGGTAGTTAAAAGTATTGACGATAAAAGAATATCAGTTAAAAAGGCTTATAGTCAACCGATAGAAATTTTTGAAAAGAAACTAAAAGAAGTTACGGGAATACTTAACACGGCAAGAGATAATCTTTGGTCGCAAATTACAAAGCAAGAACAAGAAAAGAAAGACAAACTGGAAACACAATATCAAAATTACTTTAAAAGCAAAGTCGAAGAACTTAATATTTCACAATATCGCTCTTGGAAACAAATCTTTAACGAAAAATGGCTTAATAAATCGGTTAAGGCTGATACGGTCCTTTCAGAGATTGACAATATTTGTGTAACCATTAAAAACGAATTAACGGCAATTAAGGCTTTAAGTAGTGAATTTGAACTTGTTTTGCTTGAAAGATATGCCGAAGGTTATTCAATGACGGACATAATTAACTATGATTGCAAATTAAAAAGCCAAAAACAAGCCGTAGAAACGCAAAAGCAAGAAGTTAAGGGAAATACGCAACCCCAACCGATAAAAACGGAAGAAACCCCAAAAGAACAAGTCAAAACGGAAAGCGAAGAAGTTTTTGAAACTGTCTTTAAGGTTTGGACGACAAAAGAACAACTTGTAGCACTTGGTGCTTACTTAAGAGAAAACGGAATTAAATACGGCAAGGCGGATTAGTTATATGGAATTTGTAAGGTTGACTGAAAAAAACAAAAAATACCCAACTTTAGAACTTAATCGTTTAAGAGAGTATGAAGATTTATTGGAAAGTGGACAAGCAAAAATTCTTCCTTGTAAAGTTGGGGATAAGATTTACGTTGTGCCTAGTGATGCAAACTTTGGATTAAATTACATTAGTCCAAGTCGTAAAGAAAATAATCGCATTTATGAGCCGATAGTTGAGAGTATTCATTTTTATCCTTCAGGATATTTATTGAAGTGTTGTGACGGATTGATGGATGTTATAGAAGATTTTTTTGGGGTAACGTGGTTTTTAAGTAAACAAGAAGCAAAAAACAAACTAAACGAACTTCAAGAAAAGTGGGATAAGGCATATAACAAAAAAGTTGACGATAGTTTTGACTGTGGTTATCACGAATACGCAAAAGAGAAACATGATGCGAGAGTTGCCGATACGCCAAATAGGATTGAATTTGCTATAGAACAACTTGGTAAAAACGGTATTCACGCAGTATTAAAAAATAAAGCAACAGGACATTTTCATTGTTTTAGGAAATCAGACAATAAACTTTTTCAGTTTTATGCAGGCACGGGTAAAATCGTGGGCGAAAGTGAACGTGGAATACACGCTTTAATAAAAATTTTAACAAAATAAGGAGAAATTAAAAATGGAAGTAAAAAACAGTTTAGTAGAAAAAGACGGAAATCAAAAGTTAAGTTTTAGTGAAGCAATCAACATGCCTTCATATAAACGTTTAATTGCAAATGCTTTAAGAGATGAAGGAAGGGCAACACGATTTGTAACTACGGTAGTATCAGCAGTATCGGCAACGCCTGCATTACAAAAATGCGAAGTGCCGTCAATCATATCGTCCGCTTTACAAGGCGAAGCGTTAAATTTATCTCCGTCGCCTTCTTTGGGAGAATATGCAATCGTTCCTTATGGCGAAAAGTGGGATGCTCAACTTCAAGATTTTAAGACGTACAAAGCAAAATTCCAAATTATGACTAACGGTATATGTCAACTTGCAATGCGCTCTGGTCAATATGAAGATTTAGATGCAATGGAAATTCGTGAAGGCGAGTACAAAGGTAAAGACAAAAGAACAGGTAAACCCGTTATTGAATTTATTGAAGATGATGACGAAAGAGAAAGTAAAGCAATTATCGGTTACTATGCTTATTTTAAACTATTAAACGGATTTTTCAAGTCAATTTATTTACCGAAAGCAAAAGTAATTGAACACGCAAAGAGATTTAGCAAAGCGTTCAATTATGAAGTTTATTTGAAAGTACAAAACAGCGAAGAGTTAGATTGGAAAGAAGCGAAAAGTGCAGAAACTCCGTGGATTCAACACTTTGACACAATGGCTAAAAACCTTGCATTGAGAAAGGTCCTTAAAAATGCTCCGAAGTCAATCGAAATGAGAACTGCTGAAGAATACGAAGAAAAAAACGAAAACACGATTGCAGAAGTTTTTACGCCAACTGATGCGCAAAACGACTTCTTTGCAGTACAAAAAGAACAACCACCTATGATTGAAACTGTTACCGAAAGCACGGAACAGCCAAAAGAAACTAAAACAAGGAAAAAGAAAGAAACTCCCAAACAACAGGGTTTTCTTCCACAGTAAATTATGCAGATAAGTATGTTTGACGGTATAAAGCCGTTTAAGATAAATAAGCCTATTAGGATTATAGAACTCTTCGGCGGTTATGGCAGTCAATCGCTTGCATTAAAGTATTTAGGTGTGTCTTTTGAACACTACAAATTAAGTGAGTGGGCGGTTAAAAGTATTCAAGCGTATAAGGACTTACATTTTCCCGAAGATGACACCGATTATTCGGCAAGTCTTACCGACTTGGAAATTGTTGACTTTTTAGACGGTAGAATATCAAGCGATTATCAAACGCCTATGACGAGAGAGCAAATATTAAAACATAACGGCGGTGAAAAATGGCGTAGGCAAGTTTATAACAATATGAAGGCAACAAATAATCTTGGTTCGATAATGAAGATTAACGGAAACGACCTTGAAATTAGCGATACTGACAAATACTGCTACATAATGACTTACTCGTTCCCTTGTCAAGACCTTTCTTCTGCCGGGAAAGGCAAGGGAATGGGTAGAGATAGTGGAACAAGAAGTGGTTCGCTATGGGAAGTTGAAAGACTGCTCACGGAACTTATTAGGGGGGGGTACGAATTACCACAAGTTCTTTTAATGGAAAACGTACCCGAAGTAATCGGTGCTAAAAACATAAAACACTTTGCAGAGTGGCAAGCCTTTCTTGAAAAGTTAGGATATAAGAATAAGTGGGAGTGCTTAAACGCAAAAGACTTTGGAATAGCACAAAATCGAAATCGTTGTTTTATGGTAAGTGTATTAGGCGATTATTACTACGATATGCCGAAAGGTTTCAAGTTAGAGCATAGATTAAAACATTTTTTAGACAAAGAGGTTGACGAAAGTTATTACCTTAAAGATGAAACTGTTAAACAACTTAACATTGACGGAATTAAGAAAGTAGCAAATAACGAAGATAGCAGTAGTCATACTGTACGCTCCGGGGGGGGCACTCACTCGATAGACACAGTTGGGATATTGTTATCGAATCAAGGGAAACACCTTGATAAAGAAACTGATATAGCAAATACCCTTATGGCAAGAGATTATAAGGGGTTTGGAAATCAATCAATGAACGGAGTATTAGAGTGGAAGAAATAAAGTGCGAACAAGTAGCAACGTTGCAAGGTGGTAAATGGGATAAAATGCACGATATAGCAAAGCGTGTTTACGGAACTAACGGAATATCCCCAACATTACATACTTGTGGGGGGGGGAATTTAGAACCAAAGATTATGGAAGAACCTATAATAATTGAAGATTTTTATAAAAATCGTGGCAATAGAGAATACGCAAACACGGAGAAGTGTTTGCGTGCCGATAGAGAAGGTTTGAAAGAGGTAGAACCACTTGTATATGACGGATTTAACCGACAAGAAAGGGCAGACCAAACAACCGTCGGTTGTTTGACACGCAATGTTGGTGCAGACCTTAAAAGGAACGGACAAGGAATAATAGAACCTTTAACTGAATATGAACTTTCAAACAAAATGAAAAAGTACATAAACAGTTATGACGATAAGTATAAAGTTAGCGACAACAACCTTGTTGTCAACAAGGTTGTTGCAGGTGCAGTAACGACAAGAGAAGGTAGTACAAGAGCCGATGCAAGCAGTTATATAAGCAAAGACTTCCCCGAAAACACTAACATCGCAGGAAAGGATATGACATTATTTAGAGTTCGTAAACTTACTGAAAGAGAGTGCTTTAAGTTGATGGGTGTTAAAGTAGAAGATTTTAGCAAGATAAGACGTAATCAGTCAAAATCAAGTTGCTATCATTTGGCAGGTGATTCAATCGTGAGTACAGTCTTAATGGCTCTCTTTGGGCAAATGCTTGATATTGATTGGCAAGAAAAAGTAAACATATTAGTAGGAGAAATAGTAGATGTATAAGAGATTTACGGAAAAAGTAGATAGTGGCTTTGTAAGTGAGTTAGATTGCAGAATTGCTTACAACAAACTTTGTGGTATTGAAGATAAAATTGAGAACGGAACGCTTATTGAAAGACCACCTGTAAAAAAGGGCGATAGTATTTGGCTTATTAAAAGGCAAAAGGGAGCAAGATTTGATTATGAGCCTGATAAAAAAATTGTTTGGAGATGTGTTGACAAGATATTCCTTAACAATGACAACACCTATACTATTAGCGCTATTTCAGTTTCAAGTGGTGGATATAACAAACACCGAAGTATAGTAAGGTCAACTACATTTAATAAGACTTGGTTTTTAACAAAAGTCGAAGCCGAAAATAAATTAAAGGGGGAAGTATGAGAGAAAGTAGAGATTGGCACGAATATAATAGGCAAAAAAGACAAAAAGTTCTTGATATGATTAAGCCTTTATGCGAGTTATTCCATATTAAAGAATACGATTATGAGATTATTGAAACTACCGATGACGGATTCGGCACAAGAGAGTTTTTATGGCTTGACGGTCAAAAAATAGGTTGTTGCGGAAATTCCGAAGAAAGTAGTTTTTACGAAGCAGTAGGCTATGTAATCATTGAAAGATACTGCAAGTGGCGTAGTTTAGGTGCTTTTGACAAGCAAACAAAGAAATACATTAAAAAGTATTGGTATTGAGAGGGAAGTATGATAAGCAAAGAATTATTAGACAGATTAAAAGAGTGTTTCCCACATAGTTTTATAAATCGCAGGAATGAATTTATTGGTCTTTTTGAATATAAAAAACATATTGTAAACAGTTATTTTAGGCTTGATAATGTATTAAACGAATTAGAACTTAAATGTAAGGTTTTAGAATATTTTTCAAGACCGTCTTTCAAAGGGTTTACATTTGCAGACCAACCTTTAAGAGAAAGACGAATAGGCGAGGAAGTTTATAAATATCATCTTGACGGAATAAACAAGTTTTTAGGTGTTGGCTTTACTGCTAACCAAATAGAAGAAATATATTGCCGTTTGGGGAACGGTGTTAATCGTAAATTATGTATCAAGTTTATAGAAAGCAACTACGATTTTAGAGTATTAAAGGAGTTGAAGGGAGTATGAGTAGTTCAAGTTTATGGGAAATAGATAAAAATTGGAGCGGAAAAGAATATAGTGAATACAAAAATAGTTGGCTTTTTTGTCCTACTGTATGGAGTATTCTTATGTGTAAATATATAAACGTTCTTGAAAGAAACGGCAATCAATATTATTTGGTTTGGATAGGGTGCGCCGCTGATAGAAGCCAAGAAAAAGAACGTTGCGATATGCTCAACAATAAGATAAACAACACAAATATTCAATATGACAGAGTTTTATGGGAATTGTCAAATACAAGTGTTTTTAATGCGAAAGACAAAGAATTTGTCGCTGAATGTATAGAAAGGTTTGTTGAAAACAATTTCTCAAATAGTGAATACAAAGATAGCGAACACATAAAAGAACGTTTTTATGAAATTGCAAAAGATATTAGGGGTTTACCGCAGCGTTGCAAATACTTTGTTTTTAAGGGAACAAGTTGCGATGACTTTGTTGAAAGGTGGTTTTATAGAAAACGACTTTCTTCTTGGAAAGAGTTTGTTTGTGAATTTACCTTAATAGAAAACAATGCGGTTATAGGATTTAGCGATAATCTTGAAATGTGCATTAAAGGAGTTGCAAAATGAACATAAGTCAAAAATGTAATTGTTGTATAAAGGAAAGCGTGTGTAAATATGCAACGGAGTATAAAAGCGATTGTGAATACTTAAAACAATCTATACAAGGTAGAACAACGGAAATATCAATTAAGTGTAAAGAGTTTGTAGCACAGTCGCAAGAGATAAGGAAAATAAAGATATGTTCAAACTAATAGGTAAAATATTGATTGTAATTTTATATGCAGTTATGTTTTTAGGTTTTCTTGTATTTTTAGTTTTTCAAATGTTTACTAATACTGAACTGCATTTAAGAATAATTGCATTTGTTATATGGAGTGCTTGCATAGGTGGCGCAAGTTTTACGGGTGGAATTATGATGATTTTTTTTATTAAACAAAAAAGAAGGAATAAATAAAATGAATATTAGATTCAAAGCGAAAACGACTAAAAAGGAAGAAGGACGTGATTTTAATAACGAATGGGTTGAAGGCGATTTATTAGAAAGTCGTGGTAAATACTATATTCACCCAAAAGGAAACTTTTTTCAAGTAAACGGCGAACTTACTAAAAATGTGATAGTACACGAAGTTATACCTGAAACGATAAGAGTTTGCACGGGGTTAAACGATACTACGGAAAGAAAGTGGGGGGAATGTTGCATTATCCGTAATCAAATATTCGTAGGCGACTTCTTAAAACTTGATAACAAATCTCGTCTTTATAGAGTGTATTTAGACGAGTGCAACCGAATACAAATACAAGATTTTTATGGGTGCGCTATTAAACCAACGCAAGATGCGATAAATTATTTTAAGGCAGTTGTGGTAGGCAATGAGATAGACAACCCCGAACTTATGGAGAAAACGAAATGACACCACTTGAAATGGCTAAACAAAGAGAAAAGAAATTAACTTGCAGAAAGTGTCCTAAAATGGAAATTGTAGATAATGTTGCTTATTGTGGCGTTAGTGGAAAAATATTATTGACGAAATATCTCGACATCGCAATTTGTAATGGCAAACGATTAAAGGAGAACAACTAATGAGAAACTATTTTAATACACCCGAACAAAGCCATCATTTAATCATTATGACGGCTATGGTATCGGTAAACGAATTGATAGAAAGTTCTGCGCCGACTGACGAAGAAAAGAAAATGCTCAAAAAGGCGAAGAAACTGATTAGCGATTTTTCTGAAAGCGTATTTGAAAGACTTGGTGAAAGTCATAGAAAATCACTAAAAAACAAAGCAAGCCTTAATATTCTACGTCTTGTAGCAAGGAATACAAGTTTTACAAAAAGTTCGCAAATGGAAGATTTTATCGACCGGGAGTATCTTGTTAAACTACTTGATTTATCGTCCGATATTGACTGTGAAGGTTGTGAAAGGACTGACTGCAAAAACTGTAATATCTACAAAATGAAAGACTACCTAAACTATAACGGCAAATGCGAAGATAACGATTTGTGTCCGTTTAGAAAGGAAAAGGTAGATATAGTCGGTATCAACTTTGATTTTGACGATTTGGAGAGTGATAGTAAATGATTATCCAACAACGAGATGCACTTGGAAGAATAAATGTGCTTGGTTTTGGAACGATACTTGCGCCAAAAGGCGAACCTGTTGCGATTTACACAAAAGTAAACGATACAGCAAAAGGAACTTGCACTATAACAACAAATGTTGCAAAAAATAAAGACGGCTTAAAGAAAAAATACGCATATCAAAACATACCTTGTGCAGTTTACGGCAAGCAACATAATAAAGAGATTTTTGCTACCCTTGAAACGCTTAACCCAAAAGACAAAGTTATTTTTGGCGGGATATATTATGAACACAAAGCGCTGGATAGCAAGACGGGAAAAGAAGTTGATTATTCCGAAGTGCGTTTAGAATTTCTATTACCGTATTCGCCATTGTTGGCGTTAGTGTTAGGTGATACAAAGGTTCGTAAATTAAAGAACGACCACGACCAAGAAGTTGCCGTTAAGTGCGCAACTAACAAAGCAAAACGAAAATATAAGTTTAAGTAAGGAGCAAGGCTTATGGATAGTAAGCGAATAAACTCAATAACTGACGAAGTAGTAAATGCAGTAATGCAAGAAGAACGCTCGGTAGAAAGTATTGCGAGAGAATCGGGCGTAGGTGCATCTACTATTCGTGGTTGGATAAACAACGGAAAAACGCCAACGCTTGAAAATGCCCAATGGGTATTAAAGGTTTTGGGGTTTAAATTAACGATTGAAAAGGAAAGGGTTGACGACAATGGTTAATAGTACATATCAAACGACTACAATTCGTTGTAAAGGCAAAAAAGACAATAAGCCATGTGACAACCCTATATGTATTAAAAACGGTAATAAACTGACGATACGCCGTCATAACCGAGAAATACATATAACGCTTTTCAAAGGACAAAGCATTGACGTAGTGTGTGAAAAATGCGGACACAAAACGATAATAACGGAAGGTGCGAGATGAAGAAAACAAAGATTGATTGGTGTGATTGCACAATAAACCCCGTCGTGGGTTGTAAAAATGGATGCGAATATTGTTATGCAAGAAAAATAAACGATAGATTCAAGTTTATACCTTGTTGGGAAGAACCGCAATTTTTTCCTAAAAAGTTAAAACAACTTGACAGCAAAAAGCCTAAGTCAATTTTTATGGATAGTATGAGCGATTGTGGTTTGTGGAGCATCAACCAAATACATAGAATTGCGCAGTCAATGAAAGAAAATCCACAACACAACTATTTGTTTTTGACTAAAAGACCTGATTTGTTTATTGATAAATGCAAGCACATAGTTGAAAATGCAAACAAAGGCAATGTGTGGGTTGGTGTGAGTGCAAACACAAGAAAAGATTTAACAAGGCTTTTGTTTTTACCGAGATATGCTCATAGATTTATTTCAATAGAACCGATAATGGACGACTTTGGCGAATTTTATGAAGTGTACGACAAAGGCAAACGCTATGAATGGATAAACTTTACTTCTGATTTGTTTAGATTGCCTTATGTTCCTGAAGTAATAATTATCGGGGCAGAAACAGGAAATAGAAAAAACAAAGTTATTCCTAAAAAAGAGTGGATTGATAACATTGTTAAAACGGCAGACCTTTTCAACAAAGAATTTAGAAAAAGCCCAACAATGCAAAAAAACGGTTGGTATGAAATTAAAATCTTTATGAAAGAAAGTTTGCGAGAAATTATGGGCGAAGACTTTAGGCAAGATAAGTTGCCGTGGAGTATTGAATAATGCTACCAAGATACTGCGTGAAAGCCGATAAATGTTCGTATGGTAAAACTCACAACCCTTGCGACCTGCACGAAAACTGTCCTGCTTTTAGGTGCGATACTACTAAACACTTTGAAGAACTAAAAGAGAAGAAAAGTAAGTATCATAATGAAAAGGTGCAATATGACGGACGAACTTTCGACAGTAAATGGGAAATGGAACGCTATTGCGAACTTAAACTTTTAGAAAAGGTAGGGCGAATAAAAGACCTTAAATGCCAAGAAAGGTTTGTCTTGATAAAGAAGTCAACCGAGCATAGAGAAACGGCTTACGTTGCTGATTTTACCTACTACGAAAACGGACAACTTGTAGTAGAAGATTGCAAAAGTAAAATTACTAAAACGGCGACTTACAAGATAAAAAAGAAACTTATGTTTGAAAGGTACGGAATCAAAATTAGGGAGATAGAGAAGTGAAAGATATTGATTATTACTGTAATTGTGATGCGCCGTGCATACACAAGTCGAAACGTTTAAGAAAAGTCAAAACTTGGAAAGACGGCAAATGGACGAAATCAAAAGTGCAAATTTGCTTTAATCCGCATAGAGATTGTACTTGTAAACATCAAGTAAGTTTTGGAAACGTTTTTCATTATTAGGAGATTGATTATGAAAGATAAAGAAAGATAGGTATATAGGAGAACTAAAATGAAAGATAAAGAAAAGCAGATATGTAAGTATTGTGGGAAGCCTATTAAGAGCAGTGAAACTAAAACTATTAAAGAAAGAATCGCTGATTATGATGGAAATTATTTTTGCAGTTGTGATAAAGAAAAGCAAATTGAAGAAATGTTTAACTATTTGAGAGAATGCTCAAACAATGCTTGGGCGAAAGGTTTTGACTATGCTGAAATAGATAATGAAAAGTTGAGAGCATTTTTAGACTTATTCCTCAAAGATAGCGTTGTGCTTTCAAGGGAAGAGAAAGACAAAACTGACAAGTATATAACCGACCTTTGCAGTATGATAGATAACCTTAGAGATGACTCGAAAAAGGCAAGCAAGGAAACGGCAGAGAAGTTTGCGAAAGACCTATTGGCTGTTTGGGACGATTTAGAAAAGTGGAGTGAAAAATATTATGAGCCACATTCGGGAATTACGCCAGCGCACATAAAAGAATACGCAAAACAATTTGGGGTTGAGATAAAGGAGAATTAATATGTTAATAGTTTTATTGATAATAAGTATAAGTTTAATAATTTTAGGTTGCGTTGTGTATTTTCGCTGTCACAGTTGTTATGAATATTTAGCATGTGGATTTATCATAACTGGGGTGCTTTTTGGGATAATAACACTCTTTTTTGTAGTTTTTTCCATTACTTATTCAATTAAAATTCCGCAAATGGAAGAAAAAATAACAATTTCTAAAGAAGAAAACACTCGCATAGAAGAACAAATAAAAATTGTAATAGAAGCATATCAAGACTACGAACAAGGAATTTTTGAAAATATTGGCTTAGATAAAATATCAAGCGAAAAATTGATATTGCTAACTTCTATTTATCCCGAATTAAAATCCGACACTATGGTTCAAGAATTGATACAAGTTCATATTAACAACACTAACAAAATCAAAGAATTAAGGACTACAAAACTTGATTATGAAGTTTGGCGTTGGTGGTTGTGTTTTAGATAAAGGAGTTTTTATGAAATCAGTTTTAATTAGTATTCAACCAAAATGGGTTGAGAAGATAGCAAGTGGCGAAAAAACGATTGAAGTTCGCAAGACAAGACCAAAGTTAGAAACACCGTTTAAGTGTTATATCTATGCCACAAAGCCAAAAAAATATTATAAGGTTAGCCGTTTTATTGCTACAAGCGACGAAAACTTATATTTGGTAAATGGCAAAATTAAAATGGATAACGGCTTTGCGTATTGGGGCGACGGTGTAGATTATGAGTATCTAAATAGAAAAGTAATCGGCGAGTTTGTTTGCGACAAGATAACTGATATATCGGTAGTGGTTAGAAATTGCAACGAAGATTATAATCAAGTTTACCATAACGACGAGTGCAAAGGTAGTTGTTTGACGTGGAAAGAATTGCAAGAATACGGCAAAGGTAAACCGCTTTATGGCTGGCACATATCCGACCTTAAAATCTATGAAAAACCGAAAGAGTTAAGCGAGTTTTATACTACCAAATATGATATACCTTGCGAACACAAAAAGCGTGGTTTTAATATGGATTTTTGTATGGCTTATGAAAATGGTAGTCATTTTTGTAAAGAATTGATTTGCGATAAAAAACGCTTAACAAGACCACCACAATCGTGGCAATTTATTGAAATGGGAGATTAGATTATGATGAATAAAACTGCTTGCACGAGTTGTTGTGCAGATATTGAATTAGACCTTAACAAAAATTGTAGATTAGTAAATACAATAATGGAACAAGACCAAACGTTTACACGTTTAATTTTAGAATTTGAATATTATTGTGCGAAATGTGGGGAAAAATCTATTACTAAATTTGTTGCTTGTTTTCACACCGAAAGAGTAAAAGGCTTTTCTATGCAAGCACTAACAAGAGAAGCAATAAGACCATACTCTTGGTTAAAAAACTTATTAGGAGAATAATATGGAAAGCGAAATTAAAGTAATAGATTATTTAATAGAAAATGGTGGTTGCGATTTGTGTGGAAAATGCGCATACTATATTCAAGCAAAAAAAGACGAAGATTTTACACCTTGTAAAGAATTTGAGAAAGACGGAAACATTGCTTGCCGTAATGGTATGATTGAATATTTTAAGAACAATGAGTAAGCAGATAAAGTCTAAAAAGAGAGTAAAGGAATTTGCCGAAGTTTATACAAACGAGCGTGAAGTTAAGGCTATGTGCGATTTAATACCAAAAGAAACTTGGGACAACATTGAAAGTGCTTTTTTAGAGCCTGCGTGTGGCAATGGAAATTTTCTTGTAGAGATTTACGCACGAAAATTAGAGCGTTGTAAAGACGAAAAAGACGGTCTAAAAGCACTTGCAAGCATTGTTGGGATAGATATTCAACAAGATAATGTGGACGAAAGCCGATTAAGGTTAAGGTCAATGTTCCTTGATAAATTCCCAAATGCGAATACTTTTTGCTTATATATGTTGGCAACGATATTGTGCAATAACATAATTTGTGCCGATAGTTTAGCAAAAATGCAAGAGTGGATAGACCAAAATCAACCAAAACAATTAAGTTTATTTAAGGAGTAATTATGAACAGCGAAAAAGTGAAAGAGATTAAAGATAGGTTGCAAGAAAAATTAGATTACGGTCTAAAAACGAACGGTATTGCAAGTCCACTTGTATCAGTTGAATTGCTAAACACCACTTTAATTATTATAGAAGAGTTGGAAGCATCAAACAAGACAAAATATGATGCAATGGTTACTTTGTTTAAAGAACAAGAATTTTACAAAAACCAAAACCAACAACTCAAAGACCGCCTTGCCGAGTTGGAAAAGGAAAATGCAAGACTTCTTGATGGTGTTGAAACGGTGCAAAGCAATAGGTGTAGGTTTAAGTGTGAACTTACGGAAATGCACTTAAAACAGTTTATTAAAAAGTTTGAACTAAATATAGGCAAACACTTACAAAAGAAGTTTAGTGATTATGAGCAAGATAGTTTTCATTACATTGTTGATAAAGCCGATGTTGATATGTGTTTAGACGAAACCTTAAAGGAGTTCTTATGCGACAACAATCAATAGTAAGACGACAACCTATATCGCTTGGTGACGACTGTCTTGTGTTTAAGGTTGGTAAAGAAGAAAGCATTTGCACCGATTGCAATTTACCCGTTAAGAAATGTAATGGCGATTGTAAGCGATTCAAAGAAGAAATGAAAAAACTAAAAAAGAAACAAAAGGAAGGCAAAAACTTATGAATAAAACAATAATTACTGGAAACCTAACAAGAGATCCTGAACTTAGTGAAACGGCAAGCGGCGTTGCATTTTCAAACTTTACAGTAGCAGTCAACGGCGAAACAAACGATACCGACGGAAATAGACCTACATATTTCTTTTCTTGTACGGCTTGGCGTGGTAGAGCCGAGAATATAGCAAAGTATTGTAAGAAAGGGAGCAAGGTTTTAGTTGAAGGCGAGATGCAATCGAGAAAATATACTGACAAAGACGGACACGAACGTACTGCTTGGAATTTGGTCGCAAATAAGGTTGAATTTTTGAGTGGTGGTGCAAGACAAGACGACGAAGAATCGCAAGTTATGGCTGCAAGAAGAGAAAGACCGCAAATGACACCGATTATTGACGATAATCAGTTGCCTTTCTAATGGAGAAAATATCTATGGATGCGTATGAGAGAATGCAGCAAAAATGTATGGAAGATAGACAAACCTACATTGATACAGACGGCGAATATTGGGCAGTAGGTAATATAGATAATTACACAGGTGCAGTTAAAGGTATTGCAATAGATAAACTTGCTCAACTTGAAAACGATATTGAAAGCAAGAAATTGCAACGACTAAATTGTAATGTTGGAGATACTATTTATTACGTCGCCTACTATAAGGTTGAAACTGATAATAGAGAAATTGAGATATTAGAGCCGTGGTTAGTTGATAGTATTGTTATCGGCAAAGATTATCAAATATATAGATTAACACACAAAGGAACTGACGACTACAATTCGGCGCACAATATTGAGTTTGGCGAAAAATGGTTTACCGATAAAGAAAAAGCGCTTGCTAAACTGCAAGAATTAAAGGAACAAAATAATGGTTAAGAATTTTACTGTTAATGATAAATGCTCTAATTGCGGACAATGTTGTAGTAATTTACTTCCTATGAGTGAAAAAGAAGTAAAAAATATAAAAGCATACATAAAAGCGCACGACATTAAAGAACAAAGACATAATGCAATGCAAGGCGTTGATATGACTTGTCCTTTTAGAGATGAAAAGAATAAAAAGTGCTTAATATATGCTGTAAGACCACAAATTTGCCGTAGATTTATGTGTAATGCAACAATGGAAAAGATAAACGCCGATAAAATGTATCTTCACGGAATAAATCGAATTGTTTTTATGCGAAGTGAGTTTTTTAATAACACGGAAGATTACCTATATGTAAACGCTTTGGCTCGTGGTGGTTATTTGCACGAAAGAAAGATATTTAGTGGGAGATGATTGCAAATGTTAAATAAATACTTAAACAAAATCACTTGTGGCGATAGTTATAAGTTGATAAAGGAATTGCCTGATAAGAGTGTTTCTTGTATTTATGTTGATATTCCTTACTTGTATGAAGCAGGTGGGGGGGGAAGTTCTCGCATAGCACAACAAATTACTAAAATGAAAAAAGAACTGCAAAATTGTGGTATATGGGATGGAATAGATTATTCAATTTTTAATGACTTTGTTAGAGTATTAAAAAATATTAACTGTTTTATATGGTGTAGTAAAGAGCAAATTTATCCCATAATGAAGTGGTGGAACGAAAATACCGATTGCACTTATCAAATATTGACTTGGAATAAAACTAACCCTGTGCCTATGTGCAATGGTAATTGGTTAAGCGATATAGAGTATTGCCTATATTTTAATAGGGGAACTAAACTAAATGACGGAATAGAACACAAGTCAAAATGGTTTACAAGTTCGCTAAATGTTAAAGATAAAGCATTATTCAACCACCCAACTATAAAGCCATTAGAACTTGTCAAAAGGCATTTATTGCATACAACGCAACCAAACGATATAGTGCTTGACTGTTTTATAGGAAGTGGCACGACTGCCGTTGCTTGTCAAGAAACTACTAGGCAATATATTGGGTTTGAAATTAGTGAAAAGTGGTGCAAGGTCGCAAACGATAGGTTAAATAAAGTTGATGCAGGCGGACAAACTTGCATGTTTTTAAGATAAAAATTTTTTCATAAAACCCTTGACAAGCACAAAGTGTGGTGCTATAATAAAAGAGTAAACTGAATATTTATGATTTTCGACTGCCCTTTTGGGTGAGATTTATTCACAAAAATTGAGTTTAGCATAGGGTTAAATTCAAGAGTAAATCAATATTGGTCACTTTTTATTTGCTTATGTCTTATAATTAGGACTGATTATGTCGCATCTCATTTTTAGGGTTAATAAGACCGAGCAGATTAAAAAGTTTGCTCGGTTTTTTCTTTTTCCGTAAAAGTGTTTTGGGTAGTGAAGGTAAAGGAATATGGCAAAAAGCAATAAGAAGATAGATACAACTGAATATTGTTGCAGTATTTGCGGAACGCCACTTACTGAAGAAAATAGCCGTGAAAATGCTTTTACTTGTCTTGATTGCGAAAGTAAGCGTTTTAAGCAGTTAGAAGAAAAAAACGGAACGCATATCGCATTGTTTTTAATGTGTGGTATGACCGATTTACCACTTGAACCTATGATTATTCCCGATAAATTTGTAGAAGAAGAAGGCGATAAGTGGAAAATATACACCGATTTACTGAAAGAAAAAGGTAAACTTGAAAAGCGTGGTAAACTTCGTGGCTTTATAGACGGTGTAAGCGATTTAAGGGAAATATTTGGCGAAGAACTTTCACAAAAAGACTTTGCAAACTACGTTGCTAACGAACAAGAGTATATCGACCAACTTGAAGGTACAGAAGAACAACGTGAAAGGTGGGGAGAACTTCCTTTATGGGAAAAAGTGCCACTAACTTCGGAATATTACGATGAGTTAGATAGACGATTAGATGCAAAGTTGGAAAGATATAAAGGCTTTTCAATCGACGACGTTCTTTTAGATACCTTTAAGAAAATTAGTAAACTTGAACTGATAGAAGAATTACTACTTTCAAAAGGCGACGTTGAAAACTTTGCTAAAATTCAAAAATCTATTGATGCAATTCAAGCATCGGAACAATTAAGAAAGAAAGACGAAAAACCCATAGAAGAAATGCGTTTAGATGCAATGGTTATTGCGTTAGAAAATGCAGGACTTATGGAAAATGGCGAACTTTTAACTTATGACGAACTTGTAGTTGCATTAAGAGATAACTTTATTAAAACAAAGAAATACAATTATTCGCTTGATGTTTGCGACCAAGTAATTCTTGATATTCAAAATTCAATGAGAAGAAATGCTGATTTAATGCAACTTATTGATTTGCCTGAAGAACTTGAAGTTGTTGATGAATACGGAGAGTTTTCTGCTGAAGAAACTGAACAAGAAAAAGAAGCAAAAAAGTACGCAGGATTAACAAAAGTTCAGTTTGAAAAGAAATCAACACAACGCAAAACCACTAAAAAGGCAGGAAATAAAGATGCCTAATTATGGTTCAGTTAAAAGAAAATGGTCCAAAAAGCGTGGGCGTTGGGAAACTGAAAAAAAAGAATCGGCTTTTGATTATGATACTGTATTAAATAATTCAAAAGCGTGGGGATTGCTTATAAGTTTTTTTAGATTTTACCCCGATTATTTTTTGGACTTGATACGAGATAAAAACGCACCTTATGGACTTGAACTCCCACAAAGACTTATGTTGAGAGTACAAGCAAGGTATCAAACAACCTATATAACGGGTGCAAGGGGTATTACAAAGACATTTATTGAAATGGCAAGTAAAGCGATTGACGGAACGCTTTATCCCGGCGACAAGTCAAGATATTATGCACCAAGTCAAAAGCAAGGTGCAAAACTTGCATCACAAGCGTTTGCTGATTTAGAAAAGTGTTATCCTATATTAACTAAATGGTGGAATAAAAATAACGATAGAGCCGATATGTTTAGGATAACAACGCCTTACAATTCAGAGTTTACTATGTATGCGCCCCGTGGCGACAACTTTCACTCTATTATTGGAGAAGAAATGACACAAGAAGGCGACGAATCGTTTGATTTTGAATCGTTTGAAGCCGAAGTAAAGAAAGGGCATAGATTAACAAGAAACGTAAACGGCAAAAAAGACCGTACACGCATACAACTAAAGCAAAATTTTATATCCAACGCATCGTCAAGGCAAAATAAGGGTTATACAACCTATCGTGCAAATGCGCTTAAACTTATGGTTTTTGGCGAAAAGTACGACGGATTTTGTATGGATATATCTTGGGTTTCCGCTTTACTTTGTGGATTAAGAGATATTGCTTATTACAAAAAAGAAAAATCTACTTCTCCTGCTGAAGTTTGGCAAAGAGAAATGGAAGTTACATATACGGGAACGGGCGATAATCCGATGCTTTCCGATGAAATACTTTCAAGAAGTAAAAAATTGAAAGTTATGGAAAATCGGCATTGTGGCGACAATAAAGTAATTTATGTTGTGGCGCACGACGTGTCTTATGAAGAAGGGCAAAAGAACGCTAAAAGTGCTGACGTTGTTTGGAAATGTACTCGGTTTGACACTCCAACCAAGCGTGACAAATATAAAAAACAAGCAGTTTGGGTTGACAGTTATCCACCGCCAAAAACAGAAGCGTTACAAGCGCAAAAAATAAAAGACTTGTGGTTTAGGTTTTGTAAAGACGGAGCAGAAGCAACATATATAGTTGTCGATGCTCGTACAGTAGGAAAAACAGTCGTGCAAGAACTAATGAAACCTTCTTTTGACGGATTACCTAATCTTTGTTGCTATGAGCATTGTGCTTATACCGATTTAGAACAACCAAACGCTTTGCCTATTATTTATCCATTAAAAGCGACAAGAGCAGGTGGAACGGACGATGAACCACAAATGATTAGGTACTTGCAAAGAGAGTGGGAACAAGGTAACGTCGAAATTCTTATAACTAATATACTTGAAGGTGTAGATGCTTATAAAAATTACCACGGTATAAAAGATAATTTTGCAGACGGTAAAATTGCACAACCTTATAAACAAACTGAAGGTTGGTGTGAAGAAATACAAAACTTACAAGTTAAACCAAGTGGTACGTCAATAAAAGAAACTCGTAAAAGTCTTGGAAAACAAAGAGATAGACATTCGGCAAGTAAATATGGTTTGTGGTTTATTAGTCTTTTAGAAGATAAACTTGTTAAAGAAAACTATAAAAAGAAATCTTCGTGGGCGCAACAAATAGAGCAATTTAAGAACGGCGGTATGGTATCGTCGCCGATAAGTTCAAATAATACAAGAGCAAATTTGCTTTCACTTCGTAGGAGATGATTTATGGAAGAAGTGCAAGAATATAAACTTTATGTAGGCAAGTTTCAATTTATATCGGACGAAATAAGGTTTTCTTATGTAAGTAGTCACGGACGATATATGCTTGTATTTGATAATAAGCAACCCGAAGGAAAGTTTACTGAACTTCCAAGCGATTTATTGAAAGACTTAACGCAAGAAGAAAAAGATTGGCTTTTGGGTTGCAAATTAAAGATAAATGCAGAGTTTATGAGAAAAAACGAAGAACAGTCGTTTAAAATATTAGATAACTTCGTTAATAAGTTTGAAAAAGAACTTGAAAAAGAAAAGCGAAAGTTTATGAAAAAACAAAAATCAAAGGAATAAATAAAGAATTATGGGAAAGGGAACGGCAAAAAACAAGAATATCGAAGTAAAACAATCTTCAACTTCTTGGAGCGGTTTAACGACAAAATTCAATAAACTTGCACAAAGTTACGCTGCGTATTTGCCTGTGGATAACATTTTTTCTGCATTTATGAGAACGGGTTATGCAATGGAAAACTTTGCACCTGTACAAAATAATAGAATTAAAGCTATCTCGTCTTTACCCGTTGATTATTCAAAAGAAGAAATCGGTGCTTTTCTTCGCAATCCGTATAATAGCGAACAACCTTTAAGACAAACGTCTGAAATATTAAGGTGGACCGCATATCCGTACTTTAAGGTTGCGAAAACCTATCAAGATATACCAACTTATAGGTATTACACTAAACCGCTTTATATCGACAAAGAAACGGCTCAAAGTGATACTTTTAAGCGTGAAGCAGTATTGCTTGACAAGATAAATAAAGCCATGAAACCAAACGCTTATGCTCATAAAATTACAGGGCAAGCGGTAAATGAAGGTAAAGTTTTTTATCATTTAAGAGCCGACATTGACAAAGTGCATAACAAGGTTAATTACGCTTTTATGCAACAACTTCCATCGGATTGGTGTCAAATTATAGGTTTTAACAACATATCGGGATATACGGTGTCATTTAACTTAATGTACTTTATGCAAATGGGAACTGATTATCGTCAATTTGGCGATTTATTTGAGCCGTATATGTATGACTTCTACGGTATATTCGACGATATAAAGGATAGAGTACCAAGTAAAAAATTTGTTTACGCATCAAAAGGCGGAAAACAATTTTATCCTAACTTATCAAAAGTTAATGCCGAAGGTTATGGAACACCAAAAGCATTTATTCAAAACGGCAAATGTATGTATTACGTTTCATTGCCTATTGATAAGGTTTGGACCTTTGAAATTGACGATACGACAACAGCAGTAGCGCCGTCATTATCGGGTTTAATGCTTACATATTCGCAACAAAGTGATTACGAAGCGGCGCAGTTGAGTTTGTTGCTTAATCCGTTAATTAAAATCTTTACGGGTGAAATTCCTTATCGAGATGAAAGCGGTGCAACGACTGAAGATAGTTACAAACTATCAGTTGGTGGACGAGCAATGTTTGAAGCGTTTTTCAATCAACTTATGCAGTCTAACAATACAGGTGGAACTGCATTTTATTCAGGTCCGTTTGAAAATATTAAATCGCACGACTTTAGCGAAAGTGCTAATGCAAACGAAATAAGCGAATCTTTTAACAGGTACGGACTTCAAAAAGCAGGTTTATCAAGTATTATTCCTGCTTCGTCGGATATTAAAGCAAGTCAAGTTGATGCTTCAATGAAGATAGAAAGTCGTTTTTCAACTGCTACAATATATCCGCAGTTTGAAAGAATGATGAATAGTCTTTACAAACAATTAAATCTTAATTACGATTGGGAATTTAAGATGTTTGGCACGATATTCAATGAAAAGGATATTCGTGAAAGCGCACAAAAGGCATTAGATAACGGTGATTTATCGGCTATCTTTACATTATCGGCATTAGACGAGCAAAGTTGGGTAGATAAACTTTCAATGCTTTATGCGATCAAGGGAACTAAACTTATTGAAGAGTATCAAGTGTTGGAAACTGCATATACACAAAGTAAGACAAGTCAACAAAAAGAAAGTGGACGACCAAAAACGAGTAAGCCTTCCGATACAAAAGAAAAATCGGTAGATGCAGGGGTGACTGAAGGTGAGTAATAAACCGATAAATAAATTAAACGCACAAGATTCTGAAATGCTTTTTAAGGTCATATTTGACATTTTAGAGCGTGGAAATGATGCGGAAATAAAACAGACAAAGAGCGGAATTAAAGTGCTTGAAATAAGCAAAAAAATCCGTGTGGAGATAACAAATAATTAAATATATAAGATTTTTCCGAAAGTGGTCGGAAAAGAAAGCCAAATGGGGCTATAGGTGGATTTCGATTTAGTCGAATAATCGCTTATAGCCCTTATTTTTTTGTAAAAGGAGAAAAGAATATGCCTAAAGTTAAAGATATTTTTAATTTTGACAATCCGATATATGCACCATTAAGAAACCCGTCAAGGGAAGTAATTAAAGCGTATCAAGATGCTAACCGTTATTTTGATACAACACAAGAATATGTGTATATTGAGCAAGGAATGAAATACCTATCTAAGATCATTCACGAGCAAGCGCATGAATTTCCTAAACGCTTTGATAGTTTTAATGATATGCTTCACGAAAGACATCTCATGGGTGAATATCCGTCAACAGAAGAATTAAATTGGAAAGAAGAATTAAAAGAACTTGATGACGTTTTTGACATTGTAATTAGAGTTTTCGACAACATACAAGAATCATTAGAGAAATTTCACGAAGTTACGGATAATGCAAATTTTAGACCTATGGCATTATACACAGAAGAACTTATGGCGCAAAACAGCAGAGATTATACAAAATTTCTTGAACTTGCGTTTAGGTGGCAAAACGATGGTGGGAGCAAGACTTCGTTTGATAGTTGGTGCAAAAAGTTATTAGATGAATGGGAAGATGACTAATGGGAAAGTTTAAGACGGTAACAAACGGTAAGGTAAATTCATTTGTAGGTGAATTAAAATTACTTGCCGAAAATAAAGGTTGGTATCAAAAAGTCGAATTATGGCTTTTGAACGATATAACAAACCGCAATAATTGGCGATATGAACGACTTGACGAACATAAGCACCTATTTGCAGGAACACCGCTTTTAGTGGCTTATGTTGGCAAGGAAATCGGCGACGGACACAATTTTGATGAAGTCCATAACGCTGATGGAAGTATAACTGTTTCGTATATGTCAGCAACGGCGGAAAGAATTGTTGGGTACTTCAAGGACGAAAGCGATATTCGTATTGAAGAACGCAACGGACAAAAATGGATAGTTGGTATAGGCTACATTTGGAAATGGTATGCACAAGAACTTGTGGCAAAACTCAAGAAACAGGGGCTTGAAGGAATGCCGATAAGTATTGAAACGCTCGTAAACGAAAAGTATATGGACGGTTCAACTGAAGTGTTTACAAAATGGCAAGTGTTAGGCTGCACAATTTTAGGGCTTGAAGTTGCGCCTGCGGTGGCAGATGCAAACATCCGTGCCTTGTCTGCTATTGGAAGTAAAGAAGTTCGAGAGATGACATTACGAGTTGCTTCTGCACAACAAGAACAGGCAAAAAAGGAAGAAAACAATCCGCAAACAAAAACAAATTCAAAAGGAGTAACACAAACTATGTTGAAAGTAAAAGATTTGGAATCAAAATTTCCTAACTTTACAGTTCTTGCAGTAAATGGCAAGAACGTTGCATTGCTTTCTGACAAGGGCATACCCCATATTTCCACCGCAGAAAAGAACGGTGAAGAAGTAGTTGTTGGGGCAAAGACCGAGATTGCGGTTAATGCGCTTTTTGGCGAAGGTGATAATGCAGTTTCAGTTCCTGTCGATATGATTATCGAAAAATTGAACGCAGAAAACGTTTCGCTTAAAGCAGACCTTGAAAAAGAAAAAAGTGAAAAGTCAACTGCACTTAACGCACTTGAAACAATGCAAAAGGCAGAAAAGGCTCGTAGGGTAAACGAAGTTAAAGAAGCAATTAAAAAGCACCTTTCCGAAATTAAGGATAACACAGGCGCAGATATTGCTGATAACGAATGCGACGACCTTATGACAGACGAAAAACTTGACGAGTACGCAGAATGTGAAGATAAAGACGGAAAATTCTGTGGTGCTGAAAAGGCTTGTAAAGATGTTGATGCTAAATGTATGAGCAAAATCATTGAAGCAGGCAAAGCAAAAGTTAATGCACAAAAAAATCAATTCGCTTGGAACGCACCGAAAAATAATTCGGTAAAATCTGAAGGCGAAAACGGCATTGACGACCTTGTAAATAAATACGAATAAAAAATAAAAGGAGAACAAAACAATGGCTAAAATAGCAAATACTGCTTTTGAAGTATATGTTTCTAACAGCAAAAGAAATGATACTCAAAATATAACAGGTAAATTTGGTTCTTTCAGCGGTCAAACCTTTACGGGTGACATTTGCTCGGCAGGTTTCCTTTGTGTAAAGAACTCAAGAACTCCCAACGAAGGCTATGAAAATCCTTTCAGCCTTGTATCAGGTGATTTTGCCCCCGTTGACGGTCTTAAAAACGGCAATAGTTGGTATATGACACAAGCAACAGGTGGCACAGTAACGGGTGCGCCCGGCGACCATACAGGGATTTACGCTGCAAACACTTACAATGTAAATAGAGCAACGGCAGGTGATTTAGTAGTTAATATCCCCGGTAAGACTTTAGGTTTGGCAATTCCTGCTGATGAATACGGTGATTTTACCGAACTTATCGTAGGCGAACAATACAACTTTGGTGCTGGTAACTTCTCAACATTACCAACCAACTTAACAACTACACCTTATGCAACGATTTCAAACGGACTTTGGGTTGCTTCCGCAACTGCACCTACCGACGGTAGCGTTTACGCAGTAGTTGAAGATATTTCCAAGAGATTTACCGAAGGCGTTTACGATGCAGGTCAAAAGATTACGCTCCGCATTATGAGAAGCGTTGTCGCAACAGCTAACATGGGGGATTAAAAAATGAACGTACAAAGATTAAATAGTGTTTCAAGCAATCTCTTTGCATACAAGACAAATTCTGCTAACGTTATTAAAATTAACGGCGCAGACGGAAAGGCAAGAACTCTTAATAGAGATGAAATTATTTCAGGTTGTCGTTTAGCAACTTTGGAATACTTTGGTAAACTTTCCGAAGTAGATAAAGAGAATGTAGTTAAATTCAATTCAAAACTCGGCGACAAATACAATTCTTTCCAAAAAGGTATTTGGGAAGATACCGTGCTTTATTGTGCGGCACTCGCTACAAACGCATTAGGTCTTAAACCTTATACTTCTATGGAAGAAGTTAAGAATGACCGTGCGCTTTACAAAAACGAAACTTTCTGGAAAGCACTTGCTTACATTTCGCAAGAAGTAATCACTCCGCTTTTCCCCGAAGTTATCCCTTCTGCAACTGAAAGATTAGTTGATTGGGGCGCAAAGGCAAGACCTGGTGAAACAAGAATTGTAGAAATTGAAAGCAACGATTTCTTTGTGTTTGATGACGATTCTTGGGGTTCTGTATCAAGCAAACCTTATCAATATCTTTACAAGGCGCAAATTGCTATCACTCCTAAGCCTTATACTGCTAAATGCAAAATTAAGTGGTATCAAGACATTGTAGGTGGTGAAGCAGGTCGTTATTTTGCTGCATTTATGCGTGGTGCATATAGCAAAATGTACGCTATTATGATTTCTAAATTCAAAAACGCTCTTTCTACGGCTAAATACATGCCTGAAGGTTTCCAATTTGACTCTTATAGTCCCGACAACTGGAACAAAGCGATTATGATGCTTGAAGCAGTAAACGGCGTAAGTAGAAACCAAATCATGGCGCTTGGTAATCTTTCTGCATTAAGTCAAGTTCTTCCCACTACTGGTACACCCGCAGTTGCAGCAGGTATTCAAGGTATGATTGGTGAAGAATGGGTTAGAAACGGTTTCCTTGCTAACGTAGCAGGTGTGGACCTTATCGAATCTTCACTTGGTGTAGTACCGGGAACACAAAACTATAATCCTAAATTTATCGGTTTAGACGACGAAATTTACCTTATGGCAAAAGTTGGTCGTGCGCCGATGGTTGGTGTAATGGCTGACGGTTCACCGATTACCATTACCTTTACGCCTGAAGAAACGGCAGATATGACGATTAACATTTCAGAAACTATCGTATTCGATATTGCGTCTGCGTTCTCGTCAAAGATTGCAAAGATTTCACTTTAATAAACAGTTTGCGTTTGCTATGGGGGATAACTTCTCTCATAGCAAACAATAAACTTAATTCATTGTCAAAAATTAGAAGTCGGGAGAATTAAAAAATATGACAAACGAAAAAGAAAAATCAAAGGTTGTAGAAACAACTAAAAATGAAGGCAAAGAAACTTCAAGCAATGGTATAAAACCTACCGAAAAACAATATTCTTCAGAAGATATACAAGCCGTATTAAAAACACCTGAAGCACAAGATTTAATGAAGTCTATGCTTGCAGAAATGCTTAAAAATCAACCACAACCCACAATGACAGTAAATTACCAAAAAGAAGAAATGGTAACTCTATTGTATATGGGTGCGGTTGCAGATGGCTCAATGGTAACTTTATGGCAAGGCTTTGAAATTCAAGGTCGTGGCGGTACAAGAGATGTGCCAAAGAGAGAGTTTTTGCAAAATTTGTCGCCAAAAGTTCTTAAACGTCTTAAAGACCGTCGGTTAATCGTTGTTGATGGTTTTGACGATAGCGAAAGAGAGCGTTACGATCTTAAATATACCGATGGTGAACTTGCAAGCGTAAATATTTATTATAAACTTCTTTCTTATGACGAAGAAAAGATTTTGTCAATATTTAAGAGTGTTTGCACAAGTCATAAAGCAATCATTGCATCGTTGTTTAAAACAGCATATATGCAAGGCGATAACCGTATTAACCAACCATTAATAGAAAAACTTAATAAAATATCTCAATCGGTAGAACCGAAAGGAATGTTTAAGGATATTCTAAAAGATATGGCAAAAGCGTTAAGCGATGACGGCGAAACTGAAAGTGAAGAAGAATAAATAAAATTAATAAAGGAGCAGACCAATGGTTGAACCTGATAAAGACCTTGATTTAGAGTTTGAGCAACATCAAGAAGTCAAGGAAAGAGCGGTAGCGCAAGTATCTCAACCAACAGAGATGCTTGCTGTAGGAACGAACATTAAAGACGAAGATTTTTCTGCTTTACATAGTGCTTTTGCCGAAAAAATGGACGACGTTAAAGTCAATGTTTTAGAGCAAGCAAGTGAAGAAGATAAAAAATTTGTTGAAACTGTCAAAGAAAACTTAAAAGATGCTGCGGTAAAACATACAGAAGTTGAGCAAGAAAAGGCAAGGTTTGCAAAGCAAAAAGTTCAATACGAAGAAGAAAAACTTGACACTCAGCAAAAAAGGAACGAACAACAGCAACAAGAAGACCAATGGGAAAATAGAAGAAAAAGAAGGCAATATCATTATGACGGTGTAAAACCAATAATGACATTTGTTGGGATAAAAGAACCATTAAATTTGTTTTTGCTTTATTTATTAACCAGTATTTTAGTTTGGGCTTTTTTAGTTAGTAAACTATGGTGTGGAACATTCGGCGCACTTTTATCAGGTGCGTGTGACGAAAATCGAGCAAAAGCAGCAAAAGGTTTTATTTGGACGGTTATAGGAATATTTACATTTTTGGCTGTGGTGGCGTTAATATATTTATTCCTAAAGTGGCAACGGATTATTTAATTGCTAAAATAAAAAATAAAAAGGAGAAACAAAGATGATTTCAGTAGAAAAACTTATTGAGAAACAAGAGTTTTATGAAACAAAAAAAGAAGAAATTATCGCAAAGGATTTTTCGGCTGAAATTCAAAGTAAAGTAAATGATTTCAAGGCTCAAAAAGAGCAAGAAATAGAAGATTTCAAGGCTCAAAAAGAGCAAGAAATTAAGGACTTTGAATTTTTAACCACAGAAGGTTACGAAAGTGAACGTCGTGAAGATATTAAAACGTGCGATCATTACATTGAATTTGCTAAATCACTTATAGAAGAAGCAAAAGAACAAGAAGTAAACTCTGAAAATACTGATGTGGCTAATGAAGGGGGTATTTAACAATGAATGCAACCATTAGAAAAATTAAAGAAGCCGCACTTGTTGAGTTGAAAAAAGAAAGAGAAAATATAGAAACAAAAAAAGCATCAATAGCATCGAAAAAATTTCTTGAAAAAAAAGAAAATGTGGCTGAAGAAATTAGAAAACTCGATGAAACTCTTAATTTGGCAATCAAACAAAAACAGGCTAAACTTAACGAAGAATTTGCGGAGATGCGCAAAGAAGTTGCTGATAAAAAAGCAAATTATGAAGTTTCTGCAAAGGCTGAAGCCGATGCTGAAGCGGAAGCAGAAGTTGCACATGCATTAAGAGATTTTGATGAGGAAATCAAGAAACTTGAAAAAGAACTTATGTAATAGGGGGCTAAAATATGGAAGCATTGATTAAGGATATATTTACATTTCTTCTTCAGCATTATGCTTTGTATTTAGTTGTAGTTATGAGCATCACAACCACTCTTATTATAACAATCTTAAATTACGGTAAAAAGCCATTTAAGAAGTTGACCGCAAAAATTAAGAATGAAGAAATTAGAAAACTAATAAATAGATTATTCATTTTTGCTTTTTCATTTGGACTTTCATTCGGTTTTTGGTTTTTACTTAACTGGATTGCGCCTGTATATTTTGCAATCGACTATAAAGAGATATTTATTAACGGAGCAATGCCAATTGTTTTATATGCGTTTGGCGAAGGCTGGATTAGTAAAGAAAAAGTAAAATCATTGATTTTTGGTGTTGTAGAAAAAACTATTGACGGTGAACTTACAAAAGACGAAGCAATAAATACAGTTAAAGAACTAAACAAAGAAATTGATGCTGAAAAAGAACTAAATAAACTCTTAAAAAAATAATATTTACACAGCAAACACACCGTTGGGCGTGAAATATCGCCCTTTGGTGAGTTTTATAAAAGGAATACATCTTATGACACCTATCTTAAAAGTCATAACTGAATATTGCAGTCTTTATGTTGACGATATACGCTTAACTGATTTGGCATCAACAGATATGCCGTTATTTGCTAGGCGTATGTATCAATATTTTAAGCCTGCAATTTCTTTATTTTCGCTACCAACTGAAATGCCCGAATATTTATTAGGAACTGAAAGCAATCCTAAACTTGTAGAACCGCAATTCGACAGTTTGCTTTATACGGTTAGTGGCGACCATACTACTGAACTTGAAATTAGTCTTGGCGATGCTTACAAAGGCTATGAACTTTGTGCTTGCCGAGTTAGAACTATAGATAATGCAGGTAATGTTGTTTTAACACCGATAGTAGTTAATTACAATGCGGAAAACGGCACGGCAACTTTCTTTGCAAGTGAAAAAAACCCCATTCTTAACGGAACTGTATTTGACTTTGATTTTTATACTGACGGATATTTTACGGAAAATCTTTCAGACGACATTATGAACATATTAGGTATGTGTTTTGAAGTCGTTTGGCTTGTAAGATTTAAGAACGATTGGTTGTCCATTGTTACAAAAGTTGAAGATAAATCTTTTTTTGAACAAAATCGTGCCAACAAAATGAATGCCGATAGACAAACCTTACTTGAGGCGAGAGAGCGTTTATCAAGTCAAATGCGCCGTTATGAACAAAACTTATATCAAAAGAAAACAGTGAGTCCATCAAGGACACCTAAAATATAAAATTTAATTAACCATATTTAGAGAAAAGGAGTTACGAACTATGGGAAAATACTTTGAATTAACTGATGAAATAATGTCAAAAGCCGTTGCGTTTATGCCGATTGAAGAAAAGGCAGAATTAGCAAAAGAAATTGCCAAAAAATGCGTTGTAAATATTCCTACGGCAGAGCAAAATCTTGAAGGTGAAAAGTTTTTGGCATTACCTTACATAAAAGGCGAAGATAGAGAACTTAAATCTTTGTGTCTAATGCAAATTCTACTTAACTATTATTTAGAATTAGGCGTAGAAGGGAAATTTAACGAAGAGAAATTTAACTATTATGCAGGTGGCTCTATCCTTAATCAAATCGAGCGCTACAAGTCAAATTTTGACCTTAAAAACAAGGCTTTTGATTTGCTTGCTGACTATAAAGAGTTTAGAAAATTTGTTGACGTTGAAGTAAATAATTTAATTGCAGTTAATAACGATACTTTGGCGAGATTTGTAGCATCAATTCAAATATTTTCTAATCCTGAAAACATTAAAAAAGGTCTTGAAGAATTACAAAAGGTAAGCGAAGGATATACGCAAGCCTTAAAAGATAAAAAGATTATTCCTGAAAAAGAAACGGAGAATAAAGCGTAATGGATTTTGTAGATAAAAATTCAAAGTGGTATCCATATCAAAAAGTTCAAAATAATAATTTTAATTTTGAACAATACGCAATGTTTCCACGGCTTATTTGCGATTATTTAATAGATGCACAACAAGGTGATTATCAACCAAAAGATGATAATTCATACCCACGTTGTAGGTTATGGAAATATTTATATTACGATACGGCAAAACCATTAAATAAAAAACTGCCTGCAATTAAAGAAAAATTAAGTGTGTTATTTAACCCGGAAAAAGCGACCGAACCGCCAACCGATAAAGGTTATAGACTTATACCGCAGTCTTACATAATGGAAGCGCAGGAAGCGGCACAAACAAGAATCTATGTGTATTTAGGACGAGCAATAGCACAACAAGACGACAATACATTTTGCGTGTCGGTGATTTTTGATATTTTAACTAATTACAAGTACGAACTTAACACTAAAGCCGACGAATATAGTCGGAGTGGTGCAATAGTTGCAGCGTTAGTAGAAGCGTTAAACGGGGTTAATATTACGGGAATTGGCACATTTTCAATGTCAAAAAGAGTGCACCCCGACTGTGGTACAAGACCTATTAGAGATAACAACCAAAATGTTGGAACTGAACTAATAATGGGATTAGAAATGGCAACAACTGTAAATAAAGATTTTACCGAAAATGCAAATATGAGTTTTTTTTCAAACGATGGAAAAATAAGGATGGCATAAAATGACAGAATTGGAAGAACAACAAATGACGTTAGACCAAAAAAAGTGGATTGATAGCATAAAGACACAAAAAGACACGTGTGGTAGTTACGACTACTGTTGTGTATGTAATAAAGTAGAAAAAACCCCGTGTGCAAAAGCACATAATCGCTATAAAAAAATGAATAAAGAGCGAAGGAATAAAGCAAAAGCAAAGTTTAATATTGACGGGAAAGAACTTAATTTTAGAGCAACAATAGTAGAAAAATAAAAGGAAAACTATTATGAACGACAGCCAAAAGTACATAAAAAACTTAATATTTGGTAATGACGGCTCTAAAGTCGTTCAAAACACGCCTTCACAATATGATACAAGGCAAAAACAGTATTTATCAAAGCGTACTGAAAAGTTTGTAAATGAAAGAGCATATTTGGCTACTGATTATTGTCAAGCAGACGTGCAAGGATTAACGGAAAATTTTTATGACTTTACTTCGACAAATATTCGGTTAGCAGATATACTTTCGCCGTCGGCAAGTTCTACCAAAAGGCAAGACGATTATAAAGAAATTTTATTGGTTGACGATAGATTTGACTATCTACCGATAGGTGCTAAGATAAACACAATGGGTAGCACTTGGCTTGTAGTAAATCCATCTAATTTGTCAAAAGCACTAACAACAAGCGTAGTTGCAAGGTGTAACGCTACTTATAATTCATACGATTATTACGGAAACGCAGTTACAGAACCGATAGTTGTTGAAAAATACGCTATGGCAGGCAACGATAATGAACACCCTATAAATATCGTGCTAATGGACGGTTATTTTAATATAACTTGCCAACTTAATGAAAACACCCAAAAACTTGGGATAAACAAGCGTATTATTCTTGGAACAAAACCGTATCACATTACGGGTTTTACAGATTTTATTCAAGAATTTACGGGCAATAGAGAAAGCGTACATTTAATAACGTTTACGGCAAGAATAGACGAGCCTACGACTAATGATGATATGGTTAATTGGATAGCGGACGGCAACTCTTACAAAGTAAGCGCTGAACTAAACGGATTAACTGATTTAATTGCTGGTACGCAAACAAAATTAACGCCTTCGTTTTTAATAAACGGTATTGAAGTAGAAAGCACGAAAAAACATCCACTTACTTGGGAATATTTTTCAAGTGATGGCAGTGTGGCGACAGTTGATGAAAATGGTCTTGTAACTTCGATAAAAGATGGGCGCGTTAAAATTAAGGCAAAATTAACACAAAATCCTTTAATTACTGCAAGTCTTGAATTAGGTGTTACGGAAACGCTTTCAGAACCCTATATTGTGTTTGACGGCTTTACAGCAGATTATATTTCTCAATATGATAAAGCAACGTTTACAGCAACATATTTTGAAAATAATTTTGCTACTAATTATCCATTAACTTGGTCCTTTACTGGTGCTACAAAAAAAGATTATATAGCAACAATTAGCAATGATGGTAAATCAGTAACAATTGAATGTACAAGTCCAAGTGAAAAACCACTAACAATTAAGGCAAGTTACAATGGGTATTCGGCTAAAATTAAAATACATCTTGTGGGGTATTAACAATGAAATGGAAATGTCCTTTTGCTAAACATAATAAGACTTATCAAGATGCAATTATGTGTGGCAAAGCAATGAAAGAAGGAGTTAATTATAACGATAAAAAAAATTTTTTTGATATATATTGCCCACACCAAAGAAGGTGTAATTGTACATAAGGTGTAATAAATACCGAACAAGCAAAAAAATGTTATGAGATAAAGAAAAATCAATAAATAACAATCGGTCAAAAAGTGCCGTTTGTAAATAAAAGCAAAGGAATATGAAAAAATGACAGGAACTTTGCAAAACTTAAAAAAGGATAGAAAAGCGCAAATTCGCCGTGGAGAACCTATTACCGAAAGTGGATTAACTTTTTATCCAATAACTATGGATTATTATGACGAGTTTATCCAATGTAAAAATGCGTTATTACTACGACAATCATCACTCCCTGTAAGATATTTGTCGATGGATTATTTAACCGCGTTATTTACTTTAGATTTTGATGCAATAAGATCTAAACAGGAAAGCGCTAATTTATTTTTAAGAGCGATGTCAATATTACACCTTTCGTTGCGGATTGGGTTAAATGTTGAAGAACTTTATAAAAATATTGAAGTGAAATCTAATAAAGATCAAATTTCATTAAAACAAATCGTAGTAAAACAAAATGATAAAATCGTGAAGTTTACACCGCTCGATTTTTCTAACAAATTCCGTAAAATTATTGCGGAGCAAAACGGTTTAGAATTACCTGATGAAACTGAAAATATAGAATTAGTCAGAGATAATGAAACCTTAAAAGAATTAAAGAATAAAGGCAAACAATTAAATTATAACCTTGACGACTTAATAGCATCAGTTGCTTATCAATCTAAAATATCTGAAAAAGAAATAATGTCTTGGACGATAAGAGAGTTTGAAAATCGTAAAAAAGCAATTGAAAGAGATAAACGTTATATGCTATGTAGTCAAGCGGAAATGTCGGGAATGGTATCATTCAAAAATGGCAATCCTGCTCCAAGTTGGCAGTTTGATGTGCTTGATAATTCTTTAGGAACTATGGAAGGATCTAAACTACAAAAAACGTTAAGCGGTGTAGCAGAACAAAAATAAAATAAGGAGTAAAAAATCAATGAATGCAATTCAACTTGGCGATGCCAATATTTTCTTGAAAGGTATAGTAGAACAAATCTATTACGATCCAACAACAGGTAATATTATCGGCTATGACAATGTTGCTACTGACGGCGCAATTGAAACATCGGTCAACCTTCAAGAGATTACCGGTGGATTTGGAAATCCTGTTGTCGGTGTAATACCTGATTCAACAAGAATGACGGGTACATATACTTCTGCGGCTTTTTCTTTGCGTACTCGTCAACTTATAAGTGGTGGTAATTTACATTATGGTGGTGTTTCACCGGTATGTGAAACTGTTACCGCAACAAATGGCAAACTTGTCGTTAGTGGTACGCCGACTAAACATTATGCACAACCAGCAGCAGACACAACGGCTTGGTGTTATGTAAAACCCGTTGGTGCGGCTACCTATTTAGGCACAAATTACGGTATCAATATGTCAACAAAAGAAGTTGCATATACCGCAATTACAGGTCAGCAATATGAAGTATTTTACTTTGTGGAAAACAGTTCAGCGCAAGTTCTTGAACTTCCTGATATGTTTAATCCGTCCGTAGCGACTATTTCACAAAAGTATGGTGTTTATGCAAAGCAAAATGGTGCGGTATCTCACGGTACATTACAAGGATATTTATATGTAGTTGTTCCAAGAGCAATTTTAACAGGAAACGCTGGTGTAAGTGCTAACCAAACAACAAACGCTACTTCTGATGGTTCGTGGATGGCGTTATCGCCCGACCAAAATATGATGGTTTGTGCCGATTGTACAAATTCTTCTAAAGTTTTTGCATATTACATTTATGTACCTTGTGGCGGAAATACAGTTGCCGTAGATTCACTTGTAGTAGTCGGTGGGGGCGTTTCAGTAAAAGAAGGCGAAACAGTGCAAATTCCAGTTAAGTATTTAATGCCTGACGGAAGCACGCAACAACCTACTTATGCGGATATGACATATTCAATTCCTACAGGAGAAACAACCATAGCAACTGTAAATGTAAGCGGTCAAGTAACAGGTGTGAGCGAAGGTAATACCGAAGTAACTATTACATTAGATAGACCTAATAACACACCTCTTAAAACTAACTGTAACGTTGTTGTTACTGCACAATAATTACAAAATAAAACAACACTCTACGCTCTGAAATATGGGCGTAGGTGTGCTGTTTTTCTTAAAGGTGGCGATTATGAGTGATTTATTAAAAATATCAGTTGGCGTAATCGGATTAGATGCAGAAGTCAACGACGAAATCGCCAAGATTGAAAATGATATACCGATAGCATTAAACGCTATTGGTAGTGAAATGATGCTAAACCTTAAAAGGCATATACAAGAAGATTTTTATAATATGTATTCGCCTGTTGCATATCGAAGAAGATATGACGAAGGTTTACTTAACGAAGAAAATATTGATGCAGAAACTTTGGGGAAAAGAACTTTGCATTTTACATATAACCCACAAGGGTTGCCGATGGGAAAACTTAAAGATTCACTAAATTGGAGTGAAGATTTAGAAGAATATCTAAAAAGTCAACATAAAACAGGAGAAACACCGTTTTTCTCAAACGCCCGAAATGGCGATGATTTAATTGTTTGGGGGCAAACGGCTCACGATATAGGCACAAAACATATTCCTGCACGACCATTTTGGAACAACTTTGTTGAAGAACAAAAAAACGGTGCGATTATGAACACCTTTTCGGCATATATGATAAAACACGAAATGGTGTTAGAAGGTGGAGAAAAAGACCTACAATTTGACGGTAACGAAAGCATATTAGAAGCAGGTCCTGAACAAAAACAATTTTGATTATAACGATTTAATTCGATAGAAAATATAGGAGCAGTAAACTATGGCAAAAATAATTCTTAACGTAGAATTAGCAAAATCTAACGTCGTAAAGAACTTAAAAGAACTTGAAGCGGGTATTCAAGGGATAGGCAAGTCTTTAGGCGATGTTAAAGTTAATAAAAATCTTACTGCTCAATTAAATGCTTTAACAAGACAGTATAATGCTCTTGCAAAAGCAGCAAAAGAAGCCCAAAAAGTTGATAATAAGCAGTCTATTGAAAAACAAAAACTTGCTAAAGCGACAGCACAGGCTTCTACTGCAAAAATTAACGAGCAAAAAGCAACTATACAACTTCAAACAGCACAAGTTCGTTTGACAAAAGCGCAAGAAAGCGGTGCAAAAGTCGTTAAAAAGGCTACTGAAGAAAATGAAAAGCATAGACAAAGTATTTTGTCGATGGCACAAGGTTTTTTCCAATGGCAAATGGCGGCAACTTTAGTAATGAAACCCTTGCAAATGGTACGACAAGCGTGGGCTTCAATCAACGAAACACTTGTAAAGACTGAAGATGCTGTTATATCACTTCAAAGGGTATTAAACGACGACAGTTTATCTGATAGCACTATATCGGGGAAATTATACGACCTTGCACAAAGATACGGACAAACTTTTGAGAATGTAAACGATATTGCTCAAAACTTTGCTCGTACAGGTATGTCTTGGAACGAAACAATCCAAGCAACTGAATCGGCTCTTTTAGCGTTAAACGTAGCCGAATTAGATGCTACACAGGCTTCTGACGGAATGATTGCTATAATGCAACAATTTGGTTATGAAGCAAGTGAACTTACGGGCATTATTGATATTCTCAATAAGACTGCCGATAAATTTCCCGTTACTACTGATAAACTTTTAACGGCACTACAAAGAACAGGTTCGTCGGCAAAAAATGCAAAATTAGATTTAGCCGAAACGGTAGGAATAATTACTGCATTATCCAAAGCGACAGGACGAAGTGGCGAGAATCTTGGTACGGCAATTAACTCTTTAATTCAATATTCAAGTAAAAGTAGTTCGCTTGATATTTTTGCAAGCCTTGACGAAACAACTAATGCAGTTGTAGAAAAATACCGCAAAGGTGGCGCAACTATACTTGAAGTATGGCAAGCAGTTTCTGAAGTTATTAATAATATGGATAGTCGTCAAGAAGACATACTTGCAGGTTTGGTAAATAGTGAAGACATACAAAACCTTGAACAAGAACTTCAAGACGAATTAGGCGACATTTTTGAAAATATTAACGACGTTTACGGTACAGCAAATACTTTCCGTAAAAACTACTTTATTGCATTACTTGGTAATATGCAAACAGTTAATGATGCTATTGAAACGGCAAGTGATGCAAGCGGTTATTCGGCAAAAGAAAATGAAAAGTATTTAGATACATATACCGCAAAAGTTAATGAACTTAATGCAAAATGGCAAGAACTCGCTAATAATGAACAAGGCTTTTTAGGCTTCAAGAAAGGCTTGGTAGATATGGGTATTTGGGGGCTTGAAGCACTTGATTGGATGGGTGGTTTAAGAACCGCAAGTATTTCATTGTTTGGTGTAATTTTATCGTTTTTACCAGCAATTCATTTAAAGTTAAAAGAAATCGGAATAACAATGAACTCAACTATGGGGTGGATTACGCTTGCAACGAGTTTATTGTCCATAGGTGTCGGTGTTTATCAAAATATTCAACAAGAGCAAGAAGAACAAAGACGACAAACGATTGCAAACTATGAAGCAAATAAAAAAACCGCTAAAAGTTTAGAAGACCTTTACGACAAGTATAAAACGCTTTCAAAAGAAGACGAAGAATATAAAACACTACAAGAAGATATTGTCAATATTCTAAAAGAAAAGTATCCCATTCTTAAAACTCTTAAAGAAGGAACAGAAGAATATACTACAGCAATAGAAAACTTAACCAACGCTGAACTTAAGTATTATAGAGCAGAAAGAGCAAATGCCGCAACAGCAGCCGAAGAAATCCTTAAAAAAGCAAACATTGGAAATAATACATTTTGGACCGCTAATTTTGGTGGTAGTTATTTGAGTTATTTAGGCGAAGGTGGCGATATTGTTTCAGAAATATTAAAAAACAATGGCAATATTGGTTATGCAAATACCGATAGAGGTGAATTATTATATGATGCAGAAGACCTAAAAACATATAAAGCAAGCACGGTTGGTGAAAATCTCACAGTTTATGAATTATTAAATCAAGCAATGGATGCTCTGCAAAAGGCTTATGATGAAGCAATTTTAGCAGGCGATACAGAAAGAGCTGAAACGATATTAAATTCAAAGGGCTGGAAGAATTTTTATACAGGTATAACCGAATCGAAAGGTGTTGTTGACAAGTATTTTGAAACAAATACTGCAAAATTTTTAGACGATTATTTATTAGTAAACAAAATAGAAACTGAAGACGATTATAATGCTATGGTAAAAAGCATTATAGAACAATTTGGTGTAAGTAGTTTTTATGACGATACTATTAAAGGTTTTATCGGTGGTGTAGGCGAATACATTGAAGATATAGGTACTAGCACCGAAGAAACTGTTGATACAACAAAGACTTGGGAAGAGCAATCTTCAACAGTTTTAGAAAATTATAAAGAAATATTAGACTATGTAAATAAAATCCGTGATGCTGAAAAGGAAGCAAAGGATTTAGAAGAAAAAAGACTTGCGATAGAAGAAAAAAGAAAAGCCGTTGCCGAACGAGAACTTGAACTCGAAAAAGCAAAAAAAGAGTTAGAAGATGTTAAAAACAATAAAAACGTTTACGTTTACAACGCTGCAAAAGGTGGATTTGAAAGAGTTGCCAATGAAAAAGCGGTAGCAAAAGCCGAAGAAAATGTAAAAAATGCCGAAGAAAACATCTTAAAAGCAAATGAAGATGTTGAAAAAGCCAAAGAATCTTATGAGGAAGCCATTTGGGATGACATAGAAAGCGACTTAAAAGAAGGAAACAAAACAGCAAGTGAAATTTTTGAAAAAGTAAAAGGAATTGCCGATGATTTTCCTGATTTAGCCAACTTAATTAGAGAGGCTTTAATTGCACAAGGTTTTAATGTACCTGAATTTGATAAAGGCGGTGTGTTAAGTGGTTTGGGTGGTATAAAAGCCACTACAAGCGACGAAATAGTATTAGGTCCTGACATTGCCCGTAAAATACTTGAACCAAGTTCTAATGCTCAATTTTCGGCTTTTGTGCAAGATTTAGGAATATTGTTTGGAGCAAGTTCTAAAATGCTTGACTATAAAAAAGATATTTTAACTAATAATAATTCTTCTAACGATAATCGAAGCTATACGGTCAATGGTGTGCCGATTACACAACAACAAGCAGAGCAATATACTTTTGCTGAACTTATAGAGCATATCGCAAATATGCCAAATTAGAAAAATTTTAAGGAGATAACTTATATATGGCAATATATCAACCGAGTAATATAATACCTTCAAATTTTGCAGGCGTAGGGCTTGGCACAATTGATGCTACTGACAAAGTAAGTATTTCTTGGCAAGTAAATGGTAATTCTCCTATGACGGCTTTTCAAATTCAAATTTACAACAATGCTACAAATGCATTAGTTAAAAACACGGGTAAAATTAACGACGGGATACCTACTAACGGTTTTTATGGCGTAGACAATAAAGGAAATCCTCAACAATTTATTTATGCTCCGACTGATAATAACGAAAATCCTTATACTTGGGATAGTAGCGAATGGGGAACAACTACTAATGGTGGTATTATTAATGGCAACGAATATAAAATGATTATTACTCAATATTGGGGAAATAATGATGCTAATTCTATTACTCAATTTTCAGGTAGTGTATTTTTAACGAGAAGCGTACCAACATTGACTTTGCTTTATAAGGGCGATACCTTTGACGGCAATACCGTTATATCAAGTGCTGTTGTAAATTTTAGCGCTAATTATAATCAAGCGCAAAACGATTCGATTAATGCTATTAGATGGGAATTTGCGGATGATGAAGGAAAGATTTTAGATGATACAGGCTTTATAAATACTGGTGTGTTTTCTTATTCTTACAATGGTTTGTTTTCAGGTAATGACTACGCAATTCGTTGCACTGTTGAAACACAAAATGGTGTACAAGCAACTACTGGCTGGATTAGTTTCTTGGTGCAATATGATGAAGCGTCTAACACGGGCGACCTTAAAACACACTGTATTAATGATGGCTCGGTCCTTTTAGAATGGGGAAAATCTTTAGATATACCGGGAGCATTAGTTCCCGAAGGAACACCAAATATAAAAAACAATGTTCTAACGCTTGAAGAAAATCAATCGGTTGTTTGGGATAAAGTTAATGAAGAAAATATGTCTTTTGCTTCTCCGTGGAATATGTTATGGGAAGGTAAAATAGGTTCTATTGCTACAAAATCTTATGAAATGCAACCAGTTGCGAGTGTGGCATCACATTCTTTTAGAGTAAATCAAACGTTTTCGCAAGACAGGCAATTTATAAAATCAGGAGAATCTACGATAGCAACAGATGAATCAATGCTTATTGCTTATGGTAATAATAAATGGGTTGGTGTTAACAAAAATGCAACTTTTATTAGTGATAATGGATTAGATTGGATAAAAACCTCGACATTTTCCATTTTATATGAATTTTATGATCTTTTGTATGATGGTAAAAGTTTTATTGCTTACGGAAGACAATGGTCGCCTGAGTTAGGTGTAATTCTTAAAAGCACCAACGGAAATTCTTGGGAAGTTATAGTCGATTCTTCTGCTGTGTCGATTCAGTCTTTATCATACTTTGATGTTAATTATAATAAAAAAATTTATGTTAGATTAGCAAGTTATGATCCTTATGGTGTTTCTATGGACGCAGATTCTTATATTGAAACATCGAGTAATTTAATAGAGTGGAATAGAGAATTAAAAATGTGTGGTAATTCTAGATATGACATAATAGGCAATCGAGCCTTTGTGTATCTTGGTAATAATTATTTTATACTTATTGATTATACTATTGGTTGTCTAAAATTTAAAATTTCTAATAATGGAGAATATTTAGAAGATAGTTCTTTTACTTTCCCATCTGTAATTGACAGTTTGGCTTACGATGGTGTATCTACATATTGTGCTACTTCTCTAACTAACAACAAAATTTATTATTCAACCGATCTTCAAAATTTTGGTACAATTACTGGATTTGCTAGTGGCTCACTACGACCGATACAATACGATGGTGGATGCTTTTTAGTTGTTGATACAATTTTTGAGCAAAATGTTAAAAAAAGCAACGTTTATTACTCTGAAGATGGCATTAACTGGAATTTTGGATTTGAATTTAATTATCATGGTGCATCTATAGCATCTAAAACAACTCGCACTGCCAATTATTATGAATTTTTAATCCACTCTATTAATGACAACAATACGATTATTGAAAAATTTATAATGCCATACTTTAAATATTCAAGAAGCATAACTATTGAAGGATGGCGAGATGGTTCTACCAGTGCTGCTGGCAACGGATTAATTAACTATTCATATAGTACACAATCTTATGCAAATCAACCAGTAACTTTTACTGCGTGGTTTGATAAAAAAACCGTTAATGTTTTATTTGGCTATAATACAAAAAGCACAACGGCTAATGTATCACATACTTTTGATTTTAACTTGGGTACTATATCTAAAGTCGGATTATCGTCGTTCACGCCATCAAGTGCAAACATTTCTTTAAGCAATACAGATAATTCAATTACGGTAACCGCAGTGGTAAATACAACTAGAACGACCACGCCTAAAGTTAATTTTGATTTAGGAATAATATATAACGATTTACTAAATGTAGGGAACAACTTAATAATAGAAACAAACGCTTATCAAGTGTATATAAATAAAATTGATGCCGATGTCTTATATGCTTACCAGTTAAATATTTATGATAAAACAAAAAGCGAGTATTTAATATCGACGGTAAATGGTTTACAACCGACCATAGGTAATTATGATTTAAATATAGCGTTATTGATAACACCTAAATCAACAATTTTAGTATATAGAAATGATTATAAACAACAAGTAAATTATCTTACTTACACGCAAGAAGAAATAACATCAATTAGTTTAATAGGTCCACAAGTAGCAGATATATTGTTTTTAAGTAATGAAAACATTGAATACAATGCTAATTTTGAACCAACGTGGAATAATAATACACTGTTTTATGCTAAATTTTATGATTTAAATGCAGGTTTAACAAGTGCAGGTTCAAATGCTGCAAATGCAATTTATAGAATGGATAAAAATGGTTTATTTTTGCCCGTTGCTAATGTCGGCTCTAATATAACACAACTCAAAGATTATGGAATAACCAGTTATCAAAAATATTATTACGAACTTCTTTATTTAAGCGGAGAAGAAAGTTATTCATTACCAGTAAAAAGCCAAGACGTATGTATAGTATTTGATGCGTATTATTTGATTGAGGCAACTGAAGATAAAGATAATCCAAATGTTTTCCACGCCTTAAAAGTGTGGAGATTTGGAAATAATATATCGGCAGGAAGTGTAAGCAATAATAATAGTCCTAACTGGCTTACTAACTTTACTCCGTATAGACTAAAACAACCAACTTCACAATTGGGCGAGAGTGGAACTTTACAAGCATTATTAAGCAATTACAATCAATCAGAAGACTTTTACGAAGATACTGTGGAAATGATGCAAAGTTTAAAACAAACAAGTTTAAGTACAAACGTATTCTTTCTAAAAGATATGAAAGGGAATCTATATATGGTAAGTATTAGCGCACCGATTGTACAAACTATTGCTACAAATACAAAATTGCAACAAGTTAGCGTGTCAATTCCGTGGGAAGAAATTGGTGATGCAAGCAACATTTCATTGATTCAATTACCTACCGATGAAGGATGGATGCAAGACGAAGTTTTTGATGCAGCACTTAATGTTGATTTATCAACTGGTAAATTAAAAGCAAATTATCCTTATAACTATAACGGAACTACTTTTGCATTAGAAACAAATAAGTTAATTGCAAATACTCCAAGCGGAATTAATGGCGCTAACTTAAAACTTGAAAATGGAAAGGTAATAGCAGAAACAAGTACGGAGAATAGTTAATTATGGTAAATAAATATCAGCAGTATTTGGAACAATTAACAAAACCTTTTAGAAAACTTGCCAAGATTGAATTTTTGCAACCTGACAATTCGGTAGCGTTTTCATTAGACAATAATTATAAGCGTGGTTATAGAACAAAATTTGACACAAGAGCATTTATCCAAAATGGTTTGCTTACAGTATCGTTAAAAAATGGGCAACGTCGAAATGCTAATATAAATTTATCAAATTTAGATGGGGCGTTTGATTATGCCGTAAATAAAATTTGGTTCGGTCAAAAAATTAGACTACTTATGGGGTTAAAATTGCCCGATGGAACTGATTTTTATTTACCACAAGGTGTATTTTACATAAACAACCCAACAAGTATTTTTAAGCCAAACCAAAAAGAAGTTACATACAATTTAGTTGATAAATGGTCTTATTTAGACGGCACACTTTTTGGAAATTTAAGTGCTGGATACCAAGTAAATCGCAACACTGCATCAGGCTCACTGTGGACGGCTATGCGTGATATTTTATTACTTTCAAAAAAAGATTTATCAACGCAAACCAATGACATTTCGTTACAATTAGATAATGTTAAGCCAATTTTTACAACTTATTATGATAGAGTAGGTTCAACTTTACCATCAAATGTACCTTATGATGTTATTGTTAATGGTGAAAGTTCAAATATAGGCAAGTTATTATTAGAACTTAATAATATTATTGTTGGATGGATAGGGTATGACCAAACGGGGGCATTAAGAGTAGATTCATCTCAAAATGATATTGAAGACAGTAGCAAGCCTATACTTTGGAATTTTACACCACAAAATAGCCAACTATTAGGAATTTCCGAAACAATCAAAAATAGTGAAGTTTATAATGAAGTTTTAATTGTTGGACAATCTATTGAAGGAAGCGAAGTGTATGGTAGAGTACAAAATATTGATCCTAAAAGTGACACTAATATAAATTTAATTGGCAGACGGACCTATAGAGAAAGTCAACCTAATTTTACGACAACACAACAATGCTTAGATTTGGCTGGGTTTAGACTAAAAAGAAAAACTGTATTACAAAAATCAATAACGATTGAAAGTAGTCAAATATTTCATTTAGCAGAAAATAATCTTGTAACGGTAAAACGTACAGACAAAGAAGGTTCGCCTATTGAAAGACACTTAATTCAATCTTACAGTTTGCCCATTGGAGAAACGGGAGCTATGTCTATAAGTTGTGTTAGTGTTAATGATTTACCAAATTTAGTTACAAATCAATCAACTACTGTTTAAGGAGAAACTGTATGAAAAATCCTGATAGTGAATTATTAAAAATAAAACAGTCGCTTACAAAAATTATAAAAGAGGTTATAGAAGAAGAAACAAAACCGTGCTTTAGAATATATAAAGCAAAAGTAACTTCAGCACCTAATGGCTCAAAAATAGGAGTAAAATTGATAGGGCAAGAAACTACAATGAACTTACCCTATTCAACTAATGTTAGAAATGCGACGGTGGGAAATATTGTTTGGGTAGCAACAATTTATAACAGTTTTTCTAACGCTTTAGTTTGGGAAACTGTTGATTTCAAATAACTATATTCTAGATAAAGGAGAATAAAAAATGGGCAAAACACAAATCTTGGGAACAGTCGCAATAGTTCCAAAAGGTGATTGGCAAGAAAACACTTCGTATGAATTGTTAAATCTTATTAGATATGAAGGGGCTTCTTATTTAGCAATTCGCAACGTTCCTGAAAACACCTTGCCAACAGATGTGAATTATTGGCAATTGGTTGCAACAGATGGGGCAGCAAACATCAATTTTGAAAACGGCACAGGCGATTACTCAATCGTTCAAAAAACCGCAGAGGGAGAAGAAAACGAGGCAACGGCAGAAGGAACTTACGCGGGTGGTAAGAAAAGTAAGACAACCGCAAAAAGAGGTTTTACTCACGGTAATACTGTCCTAAACAACGGGAACAGTGCGGCATCGTTCGGACAACAATACACAAATGACGGTAATGTAGCATTAACACAAATGGCAGATGGATATAATGGTGGTGCCGGTGCGGTAGTCGTTGGACAAAATATTTATAACAAGAAAAATCAAACTGCAAATGTTCCCAGTTCAGAAGGTGGCTCAGCTTCCGCTTTGGTTGGTGCGTATCTTTATAACCGTGGCTCACACGCTCAAACAATGGGATACTTGTTAAAAAATCGAAAGGCATTAAAAACAGTATTAGGCATAGCAAACAAAGATAAAGAAAATACCATTTTTGAAATTGGCGGAGGAAAAGAAATCACCACAGTAGCAAGCGATAATAGTTCTTTTACTTATAACGGATATACTTACACAGTCAACTATGACGAAAACAATAAGATAGTGTCAATAACTTTTCCTACAAATGCTCCAAGTTATCCTAAGACAATAGATTATCGAGATGAACAAGGTCATACTGACTTTAGAGTCGAAACTGAAGGTGGAGTTGAAATATGTCTTGCTCTTGTAAATGGCGTTCTTAAAGTATATGAGCCTTATAACATCTTCGAAATTGACGAAAACGGCGGAATTAGAAACTTTGGTGGTGTATATTTCCGCACTTGCAGAAATGAAGTAGGTAAAAGAAAATCGTTCTTGTACTTTGATGAAGAATCCGCAACTTGGTCTGTTGGTGACGGTAAGGCACAAGTCTATATGAAAGACGATAAAGTAGAGGTTGCTGGCACTTTATCAGCAACAAACGCTCCGCAGAAACCGAATGACGTTGTAAGACTTCAAGATTTACCTGCAGGTGGCGGTAAGACTTATTATAGACATAGTGTTGTTTTAACAAATATAAATATCAATAACAAAGCAATTACGGCATATATACCACAGTTTACATCGTCAAGTTCATCTTCTATATCATCATTTGATGAGTTGATTGCAAATACAGGACGGATTACACTACTAACATTTCAAGCATCTAGTTTTGTTGATGGTTTTGGTTCGTCTAACTTAGATTTATTTACATTTTCGGGAAGAGCATACAGTTCTGAAGATGATGATTGGTTTGATTTTCGTGGGCATATAATGGACGCAGTAATTACCGACACAGTAACCGAATTATAAAAAATAAAGGAGATATAAATTATGGGATTAACGAACAAAAATTACAAAATAAACGGGTATGAATATCCGACAGTTTACGCAGTTTTCAATGGCGAAATTAAGAAACTTGGCAACGATTTAGAAGTATCTTTCAACGTTCACGGAACGAGAGAACTAGCACTTACTGAAAAGCCGTTAGAAGTTAAGAAAGTTAGACTAAAAGATTGGGATAGAAAGACCGACCTTGTCGCTTATGCTTACCAAAAAGGCAAAGAAAAGATGTCTTATAAAACATTTGATGACGAGGGTAAACCAATTATTAAAGAAATGGATAATGTCTTTACTGGTTGGGAAAACGATATAGTAACAGAATAAATAGAAAAGCCTATGGAAAATCAATCCATAGGCTTTTAACTTTAATGTTCTCGTTTGTCTTTTTCGGCTTTTATTTCAGCCTTTTCTTTATCGGCTTGTTGTTTCTTTTCGTACCAATCTTCAACCATACGATTTTTAAGATACCATAATTGTTTGCGTAGTTGGTCGTACTTTGCTTGTTCGACCTTGCATTTATCCCATTGTTCGTCAAGTTGTCTTTGTAGTTCTTCTTCGTTAATCTTATTGCCTAAAACAGTCTTTCCGATAAGGTAATAATCGTCCAACTTGTCGCCATATATCCAAGCGGAAGTATTGTTTTCAAACAAAACAACGGGAATATTGTCATAAAAACTTTCAACCTTACCAACCAAGCCGTCTTTACGGATAACCTTATCTCCAAGTTTAATTTCTATATCTCCGTTTAAGACTTTTGCAAGTTGATTAAAACCTTTTTCTGCTTCAGCAAAAGTTATTCCGCAAATAGGAAGAGTAGGAATATATTTATCAAATTCTTTTATTGCGTTCTCCCAAGATTTTCCTTCGTCAAGTAAAGATAATATCACAACCACCACTGTTTCAAAAGTATAATCTTTACTTTTTGCTAAATCAAGGACGGTTTCTACAATCGTGTCAATGTCAATATCTGTTCTATTGTGTATTTCAATTATCTTGCTTTCGTAGTTTTGAAACATATTCATTTTACTTTTTCTCCCTTGCGTACACTCTTTGAATATGTGGTACGCCCATATCTAATTGCTTGTTATATTTGTTGATTTGTAGCCAAATAAATTCATATTCGGGGTATTGTTCGACCAATTCAACGTAGTTCACTTGAAAAGAATATTTATAATCGTTTGTCCAATCAAGACGAATTAAGTTCTTGCTTTGTGCAATCGGTACAAGGCTAACCTTTTTTAACGTGGGGTGTTTAGCCATATCGAAAAAGCCTTCATTAACAAGTTCTTTATCAATCGCTTGTGCGTTCTTTAATTCTAAAATTTGTTGTAATTTTTCTTTATTCATTTTGATTTCTTTCTCCTTATAATGCTCCGTCAAAAGCAAGGTTAATGCTGTTTGCTGATTTTGACTTGTTTAGTATGCTAACATAAATTTTTTCAGTTGTTGAGATGCTGGCGTGTCCAAGTGCGTTTTGTATATCACGCATTTCAATTCCCAAGTTATCCCAAAGCGATGCCGATGCGTGTCTTAATGCGTGTACACCTACTTCGTGTCCGCAACAAAGACGAGTGTATCTGTTTACAAGCCCTAAAAGTCCTGCACTTGAAAACGCTTTCCAAACCTTTCCGTTGGTGCTGTGTCCGTTCTCGTCAGCATCCGTTCCAAACAAATAATCGCAAGGGCTTAAATTTGATGGTCTAACGCCACTTTCAAGATATTCCTTGACAAGTTGTCGAGCAAGGGAAGGAAAAGCCACCAAACGCCTTTTATCGCCTTTTCCGTGCTTAATTTCAATGCAGTTGTTCTCAAAGTCTAACGCCGATAAGGGAAGTGTACGTAATTCGCTATTTCTCAAACCGACTTGTACTAATAATATCACAATCGCACGATTTCGTAAAGCAGTTTTACGGTCAATTCTCGGTGGAAGTTCCGTCAATAGCGTTTTTATTTCATCAAGCGACAATAAATCATACTCAATCTGTTCGGCTCTCGGTATCTCTTCTCGTTGAATAGGGTTGTGTTCAATCAACTTCATACGGATAGCCCACTCAAAAAAGGTGTGTAATACTGTTAGATAATAGCCTATGGTGTTTGATTTGATTTCAGTCTTGTACAACTCTGTACGGAAGTTTACAACCGTTATAGGCTGAATTTCGCCGTCTTGTTCAAGACTGTTTAAATAATCGCCAAACTTTTTAAGTATCATACTGTAAGATAAAATCGTTTTGTCGCTCTTTTTGGTTGACGGTAGGGTATTGATATACTGTTCAGCGTACTTTTGATATTCAATTCTGTTCATTTAATTCTCCTTGTCTAATCCGTAGTGATAGTTCAATCTTTCTATCATTTCTTGCTTTAAGTCTTTTATTTCCCACTTGTTTAACTGCACGCCTTTCTCTTCGTCAGTCGTCATCTGTTCAATAAGCATTTCGGCTAATTCTTTCGCAGTAGTATCGTCGTTAATGAGTTCTGAAAAGTCGTCAAAGGTATAGGCGATTCTTCCGTTAATAAACACGTTCCACTCGTAATAGCCTGCGCTGAATTTCATTTTTCGTTTAGGGTGTATGCTTCCGGGGATTTCCATATCGGCTTGGGGATTGATGTATCGGTCGGTTTCAATTCCAAAATATTTGCAGTAGTCGGCTATATGTATTTTTCCTTTTATTCCTAATCTGTCGCCTGTCGCTTGCTTGATTTTTTTCATAAGCAAACTTGCATTTCCTTCTGCTGATATTTCAAAAATCTCTTGTAGTTCTCTTGTGCTTATACTTTCTTTGCTAAATATTTCTTCTCTTCTTTTATAATCCATAACTTATTCTCCTGTAATTTGTAGTAATTCTTTTTGTTCAACAAGGTAGGCGCTTTGATTTTCATATATCTTGTTGTAGTTTTGTTCGTTTCCTGAAAACTCTTTGACGATTGCTTGTTCTTCGTTATTCATTTCGTGGTATGCTTTCTTGCCGTAAGACGGGGGAAGCCAACCTTTACGTTGAGAAGCAAACAAATTAAACTTGTCAAGCAAATCTTGATTTCTAAACTTAATATGGCAAGTGCCTTTTTTATAGAAAGTCAAGTTAAAGTGTTCGGTGTTTATATTTTTAGCGTTTCCATTATCAAAGTTTCTTTTTATTGTTCTTTCTAATAGTTCCATATCTTCTAAACCGCTCACGCCTTTTGCAAGATAGTTAAGCGTTTTGCTCATATCGGTAAGTTTATAAATAACTTCTCGGTCTTGTAATTCGTAAGTATAGCCATCAACTGTACAATAACCGCCAAATCCTGAACCGTGAAATTTATAATTTTTTTCTTTGTGCCACGCTCCATAAAACGGAATTATAATTTTACTGTTCAACTTATGACCTTTATTCGTTTTCCAACCGTTATAGTAATGGATATTGTCGCAACCGTCGTATTGTGCGTATTTTGTAAACTCGGCAAACAAAGCAATAATTTCTTCTTCAATACCTTTTAAGGTCGCTCGTCTGTTTTCTTCCATAAGCATTAAAATATTATGTTCGTTAAGGTCGTAGTTCTTCATTTCGTCAAGACGAGAATTAAATTCGCTCTTTAATTTACTTGTAAGCCTTGCAGAAAACTTTGGATTGTCAAACAATGCTTTCCAATAGTAATATCTGCTTGTTTGTACAAAGTGGTTAAAATCGCAAACTTCTCCAAACAATGAAAGGGCAAAAGGTGCTTTTTCGTATTTGTTAGTAATAATATCACTAAATCTTGCGTTATATTCGGAAGTAAAAGCCGTATATTCTTTGAAAAAAGCAATTCCAGAATCTATCTGTTCGTTGTATTGTTTAACGTAAGCAGTTATCCAATCTAAGCCAAGATTTATAAGTTCGTGCTGTTCAGCAGTCTGTTCAGTTTCTATATGTATTTCTTTTGCCTTGTCAAGTTCTTCAAATACCTTTGAATTAAAGACAGAAGTAGGGGCTAACACGTCAACCCAAACAACGGCGATTTCTACGCCCGATATTCTTTCGCTATCATAAGAGCAGAAAGCCTTTTCATAAAATTTAATTACGGCGTTATACTTATCTAACTTTGCTTTTAATTCCTTGCGTTTCAAACTGTATGGATTTCTAATCGTTTCAGCGTTCAATATGCAAAGCACTCTACCGCCTAATTTTTCTTGCATTTTAATTGCTTTAAGTAGGTGTTCTTCGCCGTTCTCAAACGGTGGATTCATATAGATAAGGTCGTACTTCGTGTAGGTATTAAAAGTTAAAAAGTCGTTATAAACAACGGGGTAGTGCTTGTCTTTTAATATTGCTTGTAAGTTGCTGTCGATTTCGATACACTCGACTTTACAACGTGGGGTAAATCTCCAACTACTGCCCCAATATTCCCTTAAATACTCGGCAATGTCGCCTTTCCCGGCAGACGGTTCTAAAACTTTAATGTCATATTTGTGTTCGTCGCGGAAGCACTCAAATTGTTTACTAAAATCCATATCAATCTGTTCTAATAAAGATTTAGGGGTGGGGTAAAACTGCTTGTCTTGTTCAGTATAGTTAATAACTTTATTCATAAAATATTTCTCCAAATAGTGCTTGCCTTTCGGTCAAGTCTTATCTAATCTTTTTTAATTCGTTTATGTCTGCTAGAATTATTGTTTTGTATAACATAATTCAATATCGTTGACGGGGTAGTATGGCTCGGCTTTATCTTCGGTTAATCTGCCACTTTTCAGGTTGCTACAATACATTATTTCGTCGCCTATTTTAGCGTAGATATTGCCGTGTTCATCTCTAAAATAATCATAGCCGTTAAAGGTTTCTATAAAATATGCTTTCTTCATTGTTGCTCCTTAATAACCACCACGCAAGTTTTTAGTTTCAGGCTTTGAAAGTTCTACTGTATTGCAGTAGTTTTCAAGTTCTTGTTCGGTTTCTCCACGATTTAATCTGCCGTATAAATCGTACCAAATCGCACTCATTTCATTATTCGTTAATTCTCTTTCGGGCTGTTCTTTACTAAATCGTTTTATAATGATAGAATATAATCTATCTGCAATATTTCGTTTTAACATTTCTTTATTTTCCTTTTTCTTTATTTTCCTTTTTCTTTTTAACGACAAAATCTTTTGTGTTTCTACAAAATTCTTCTGCTTGTTCAAGGGTTGTAAATTCTTCATAACAAATATCGTTATGCCATACTGCATATTTACAATATTGATTATAGTAAATTACAAGGTTATTTATTTGTTTAAATCTTTTACCATACATTTTTAATCTTGCAAAGGGTAAAACTCTTCTTATCATTTCTTAATCTCCGTTATATTTTTTAGTGTCTGTTCATAACGCCATAGGGCGTGTGGTCTAATAGGTCGTAGCATAGGGGAAGTTGAGAATACAAGCACGATACATTGACCGATTTTTGGATAGTTCTGTTCGTGGTAATATCCTATAAGTTCCCCGTTTGCTATTCTCTGTTTTATTCGGTTATGGTATGGGTACATTTACGATTCCATTACGCAAGCGATAATATCTTGCAGTTCCTGTTCAGTCGGCGCTTTATCGCTTACAAAGGTTTCACAAGCGTACAAATCTTCGTAGTGTTCACAGCATTGATACGAATAACCGTCAACGTCGGATTTCAAAACGGGCTTTTTACAACGATTACAACGCCTATTTGTTAGTCTGTTCTTGACGTAAAGCACGGCGTTATTATAAGTGTTAAGCCAATAACCGTAGTCCTTAAAGACTGAATCAAGGGGTATTTCTTTTATGCGTTCATAATCGTAATATTCAATAGTGTGTTCAACGCCGTCAACCTTTTTTCTTAACCCCTTATAATATTTTTTGTCAATGCTGTTAAAATACATTACTGCATTAAACAAACTTTCAAACTCAATAGTTGTAGCGTTAAACATTTCGTCAGAGTAATACACAATAAATTTTCCGTCTTCGTTCTCGTCAACTTTGGCAAATTCTACCGTCCAAAAGTCAGCAATGTAGGGCAATATCTGTTCTTGGGGCATTTCCTTTAAGCGTTCAACAACGTCGTCGTGTTCGTCCATTTCCGCCCAACTAATCGCTTGTTGTCGCCATTGTTCAATCGTATAATCACGATACATACCAAATTCGTCGCCTTGTAAATCCTTTACAACTCTATATCTTTTAATCTGTTCCATTTTATTTTTTCTCCTTATGCTATTTTGCTGATGACCGCTTCCAAGTGTTCTATAAGCGGTAAATTGTCCGTGTCGTATGCTTGTAATAACTGCTGTTCTAATTCCTGTTTACTCATTGATTTTTCTCCCTTAACTTATTTTTACAAGGCTTGCGCCAAACGATAAACCTAAAACGTAGGCTTTATGATAATTCATTGCAAACGCTTTTTTTAGCCTTTCAATAGTTTTAATCTGTTCAAGGCTATATCCATAACGATAGCGATATTCACTAACGGGGCGGATAATTCTACCCTGAAAATCCAAACAATACAAACCCTTTTCTTCTTTCTCTTTGTAGTATTCCATAAATAAATCATAGAATAGGTTGCTTATATGTTCTTTTTCTTGTTGTGCGTGTTCTAAATCTGATTTTTTATGATAGCGGTAATAATTCAGTTCAAGGTCGGGGAAAGGCTCAAATTCTCCGCTTGCTATCTGTTCAGAAGATAGGGCGTACTGTTCGCCTTTATATAACCAATGCTCTTTGCCGTTCTGCTTATCGTAATAAACGGGTAAGTCGGGGTGGCAAATAGAATAAAAACTTTCTAATCCTAAAACCTTTTTAGCCTTATTAAAAGCATAATTAAACTTGTAAAGGCTTCTGTTCGGTTGGATATTTCCGCCGTCAACGTCGCATAATAGGGCAATCATTTTAGCCTTAAAACTCGGCGCTTCCAGGTAATATTCGCCCTTATACCAAAGTTTCGGATAAACATTATTACTTGCGCATTGTAAAATAATACTGTTGTTCTGTTCGTCAATCTTGATTGACTTTACGATTTCATAACTCATAAGTTCACCGCCTTTTCTTTCCTTAAATATTCTTTTGCCTGTTCGGGCGTTGCCATTATCAATAGGTAATAACTGCGCTGTCTATTGCTTAACGGCTGTTCTAAGGCTAATTTTGCCCTGATTTCGTGTTCAATTCCTATTCTTTCAAGTTCTTTTATACTCATTTTATTTTCTCCAAGCCTACCGCCCAAACGGTGCGGACTTACGGCTGTTTTTATTGTCGGGGGATATACCGCCCCCGGCGGTGTTCTTTCTGTTCTTAATCGACTAAATAAGTCCAAACATTTAACTTGCTCGTGCCGTATCTTTTCAAGTATGCGTTCAAGCGCATTTCAAAATTTTTTCTTTCGATTTCGTACGCTTCAATCAATTTTTGTACGTCGTCGGGGGATAACTTAATCAATTTTGATTTTGTTTCGCTGTTCAAGTTCTCATAGTCCCACCAGCCAAAATATTGTAAACTTTTAACTTTGCTATCTTCGGGGCTTCTGTAATATTTAACGCCTAAATACATGTTGTCGGGTTCTGCTTTCAGTTTTTCATATTCCCAAGAAAAATTTTTCAAGTTTTCGCTTATAAAATACTCTTGTTGCGTTTTTGCATAATGCGCCATATTGTCGGCTCTTTTTTCGTCTTCGTCGTCGCTGATTCCGTTCTGACCGTACCCAAAACAAAAACGGGTTTCAATACTTTTTTTATCAATCGCAATTAGGCTACCGTCTGCAAGTTCGACAACTCGTGATATTTCTTTGTCGAAATATTCAAGCATTTTTAAATCGCCTTTCCACGCTTCACGCCCTAAAATTTCAATATATAATTTTTTTAATCTGTTCTGCTCTTCTTTGTCGGCTTGTTCTTTTGCTTTCTGTTCGTCCGTCTTTGCCTTGATTTCTGCCTTTACGTCGTCCGCCTGTTCTTCGCTTCCGTTCAAGATTTCCGCCAACTCTTCGGGCGTTTTATATCCGTACCAAACGCCCTTTATTTTGTGCCAGCGGTAGCCGTTCGCTTTTAGTTTTTCCCTTACTGCTTCCGACGGCTTACCGTCAAATAAAATTTCCGTGCTTTTAAACTGTTCGTTGATGTTTACTTGATAATTTAACATAATTTTTTACGCTCCTATATATCCGATAATTTTAACGCTATGGGGAATAGCAAAAAAGATTGATTTTAATTTTTGATTATATCTTGCCGGGTATTGCTTCCCGTCGTTACAGATTGCCAAAAGTTCGCAATCTTCGGGGTTTTGTTCTTTAATCTGTTCATAAGTCATTATCTTTTGACCGTCGGGGGCGGTGCAGTCAATCAATACGCTGACCGCTTCGCTCCAATTATTAAAATAATAAACATTAAAATTTTCTGCTAACTGTTCAAATATTACAACTTTATTTGCTCTAACGTCTTTACCTTGTGGTTTAAATCCTGCTTGTTTTAGTTTTTCGTGTGCTTCGTTCTCTCTTCTTATCTGTTCACGGTTAATCATTTTTTAACTCTCCTTTATTAGTTCCACCCGTCGATTTTTTCAAATTCGGGTAAATTGAATAGCCTTTGCGCTAATGCATTTTTAATCTGTTCTAAAACCTGATAAATAGGGGTAAAGTGTTCCGCTATATCTTCGGCGCATTGATAAATAAAACAGCATAAACGCTTATAAGTTTCCAGCGTGTAAATATTTTCAATTAAAACGTTGTCGGGTTTTTCTCTGTTCGGCTGTTCTTCTCTCTTATAGCGAACGCCCACCGCTTCGGCGTTGATGTCTTCTAAAATCCAAAAAATAACCTGTTCGGCGTTGTAATCTTTTACGCTGTCAACGTTCAAATATTTTTCGGCGTACTGTTCAATAGTTTTTTTGATTTTGTCGGAATAATTGCCCCAAAATAACCGCCTAATTTTTCCGGGATGATAGGTTTCGGCGTATATTAACGCTGTTATTTGGCTTTTGGTTTTCTTGCTACATATAAAACTTGACATATTTTTAAATCTCCCTGCGTGCGTGTTCTGTTCACGGCTTACCGCTTAATTTTTTAATTTTTAGCCCGATGTTGTCAAACCGTCGGGCTGTCGGCTGTTCGTTCTGTTCTAATTGTTTATGAATAATATTTCGCCCGTGTCGTTGTCGTAAATATCAACAACGGCGGAATCCGTTTTTAAATCGTCTAACATATAAGCGGAATAACTACCCGATGAGCCGTTTTTAAATCTTGCCGTTATCGTTGCGCCCGTTGTCCGTTCCGTTACTGATTTTATAAATAAATCTAAAACGTTATTTTTTATCATATCCGCCACCCCTTAACAATAAACACAATCACCAGACGACCAACAAAAAACGCTTATTTGCTTGCGTGCCTTGCCAACTCTTAACGCCTTTTTTAAACTCTTGATGCGTTCGCTTATGTCGATATAAACAAGCCCAGAATCTACCCACACGCCACAATATAAGCCGTTTTCGTGGCTGATTCTGTTCAATACCTTTTCAACCGCTTTTTTAACTTCGTTTAACTTTTCAGCGTTTAGGGTGTAGCAATCTTTTTTGCTTACCTGATAGCCCTTTTTAAAGTTTACGCTTGCGCCGTTCTTGTCTAACGTTGCGCCACCGTTCGCGATGATACTTAAAATATCAATTTGTTTTTTGCCGTTCGTTCTGTTCATAGTTTTTTAATCTCCTATAAAAATTTTTTATTTTTTCGTTTTTCCGCTTGACTTTTTCCCGTTATTCAATTAAAATAATAAAAGAATAACGCAACAAGGACGGCGCGGAGTTTTCCGCCCTTGCTTTGGTTTTGCGTGTTTGTGTTTTGTTAATCGGTTTTAGTTTCTCAGGCTCAACCGATTAACTTTTTTTATTTGCTTATATATTCAAGCAATTTGACCACTTGCGAATCGGTAAACTGTTCTACAGTCTTTAAGTAGTCAATCAACTTGTTAAGCGTTGTATCGCTCATCAAGGTTGTTTCCTCCGTATTTTCTAATTCGTCCGCCATTTTTAAAGCCTCCTTTGTTGCTCTTTTTCATACTCTTATTATACCAAAAAAAACAAAAAAACACAAGCAAATAACACTATTATTTTAAAAATTAATGCTTAAAATCGCAAGTATTTTACTAATGATTTTATACTTTTAACCGTTGATAAATTGCAACGGCTTTTTTATATTCTGGCGGATAAAATAAGACCATCACGACAAGCAATAAAAGGCGACGACCTGGCGACCACGAAAAGCACAACGACCGCCACAGATACCGAAAACGCCCCGACAGAGTACACGCCCAAAAAAACACTACCACAACGCAACAAGCACCCCGAACACGTCCGCCCTTTTCTTTTCCTTTTTTCTTTTATATATTTTCTTTTTTGCTTTTCTTTTAAAATTTTATTTTAGTACATTATTTTTAATTTAGTAATTTAAAAAAGTTTATAACTTTTATTTTAGTTAGTTACTTTTAATTAAATATATAAAATTATTTTTATTTTAGTTATAAAGCACTTTTTAGCGTCGCAGTGTTCAAAAGCCTATAAGAGCCTAAAAACGCCATTAAAATCAGATAAGACAGCCGCACCTGGTAAAGGGTTAAAGCGTGTTTATTTTGGTTTAACTGTTTTAATAATTGTTAGTTATTGCAACAGTTAGAGCGTGGCGGGGTATTTTTTAACGCAAAAGGTAAGGAACGAAAGCCAGCGCGGGTATAGCAGTTCTTCACATACTCTCGTTCATAAAACAATCATAACAATTAACTTTGTCTAATATTGTCTAATATTTTGTCCAAGTAATATAGATTTAATGTTTAATGGATAAAAAGTAATAAATGATAGGAAAGATTGTAAGTATAGTGATAATATTTGTTAGCAAAGATGTCAATTTGATAGATTGTAGTGATAATTATGGTTTACGCTTTGGTTGACAATGTAGTTGACTTGTGATATACTTGAGTTATAGAGTAAAAAGATAGATGGGTGTTTTTTTAAGGGAATGGCGTACTGCGTTGTTCCTTATTTTTTTGGTTGACGATAAAGGAGAAGAGAACAAAAGGTGACGACGACTTGGGGGATAGTTGATAGATATATAAGATTTACTTGACTTATAGTTGACTGTAGGTAGCATTTTGTATTATATGCAAGGTGCTTTTTCTATTTTAGGGGGTGGGGTAGTTTTTTAACCAAAAATTTTTTCGCTACGCGAAATAGATATTAGAGTATTATTTTGCGGGGGGCAAATCGGCGATATAGCGTTGACAAAAAATATTGTAATTAAAACTTTACGTGGTATAATGTTAATATAAAAATCAAATTATAGGTTTTTTGCATATTAACCTACTCCAGTTTGATTTCGCAAAACCGTAAATTGTGATAACGGACCATACACAATTAGTTTGTCGGCTAAAGACAATATGGGCGATCTCGTTGTGTGCATCGCCTAATATGACCGATTAGTTTAGTGGTAGAACGCTTGTGTAGACATAAGGTGCTAGCAAGATTACAGGAGTTCGATTCTCCTATTGGTCGCCATATATCTGGGCTAGTAAAGGTTTCGATTAGTCAAAGATGGTTACAATTCCACAGGAGTGCTTACCGACCTAACGGTAGGAATTAAATTAAATGCAAAATTATTTGCAAGACCATCCGTTAAAGTTGCTGCGTAAATAGTAGTAATAGGATTCCAAAATAGGGAGTTTCTCGACAACCCTTGCGGATTAAAAAGAGAATAAGGTCAGACTATCTGTGGTGACCTGACAATAACAACACGGAGAAAAGCGCTGACTGCTTTAAGGTCAGTGGTGGAGGATGAATCTAATTCGTTCCTAAAATTGTGGTATAGCGGTTGTAAAAGTATTTGATTAAGACAAGAGTTCAATTCTCTTCTGGTCCACCATACGACTTGATATGTCGGAAGGTTGTTAGTTTTCCTAAGCCGATTAAAATAAAACTAACCGCTTTATGTGTTTCAAATCCTATACAGTGGTGAGTATAGGTTGTGAAAGAAATACGTCCCTGATGGCATAATCTCTTTGACTTACGGGGTTAGGGGTTTTATCAACCAAAGAATAAGAGAAGGGCGTTTTGCCCGGCAACACGGAAGGAACGCCGTGTGGTTGCAGAAATAGCACAATAGGTAGTGCAGTTGATTTGTAATCAACAGGTTGTCAGTTCGATTCTGTCTTTCTGCTCCAAAACCGTTTGTTTGTCTTTTCATTTTTTTGGGTAGAGAAAAGACTATTCCACGTCTGAATGACGGTGGCGACGAATATTCTTCTTGCCGAGAATATTTCGTTGTGGATTTCCGCCGGGTAGGGGCAAGGGAACGCTCGGCATTTTTAGGGGAGTAGCCAAGTGGTTAAGGCAACGGACTTTGATTCCGTCATTCGTAGGTTCAAATCCTTCTTCCCCTGCCAAATATAGCAGATTAGAGAAGCGGCTATCTCGCTTGGCTCATAACCAAGAAATCGCAGGTTCGAGTCCTGCATCTGCAACCAAAAATAATTTAATGGGGGATTTACCATGAATGGTTTTTTAACCGCTATTACATCTTTTGCTCGTTGGTGTACGGATAAAATACTTATTCCTGTGTTTGGAAAAGAGTATTGGGGGCAATACTATGGGATTTTTTTGTTTGTTCTTTTTGTTCTTTTAGTTGCCGCCATCGTTGTTTTGAGTATAATATTGAAAAAAACAATTATTAGGTATAAATCTAAAGTTTCATTTTTAAGAAAAGAATTAAACGATGCGTCTAATGAATGTCAAAAAAAGAATGATATGATTATTGAATTAAAGAAAAAACTTTTAGTCAAAGAAGCAAAAAGTGAAAAAAGAAAAAAGAGATAAATTAAGTGAAAGCAAGCAAAAGTTTTTTAAGAAAATATTCTAAACGAATTAACATAAATTGCTGTAGGCATAAAGGCAGTCCTATAATCAAATATCAAATAGGGTACATAGGATTAAGATGCTGTAAAGTAGCAATTTGCCTTGATTGTGAACAAAGGCAAGTAATTTGTCGTGGTTTTGCAAAATGGTTATTAGTACATTTTGTACAAACAAAAACAAGGCGAATTAACATTCTTTGCGTTGTGACAAATCAAGAGATGTTTCTATATAGGTGAAAAATGCAAGAAAATAGTATAAATAAAAATCAAAATTCTGAAACAACGTGTTTTAATGAGATTTTTTCAAAACGTCTTCGTCGTTTAAGATTAGATAAAGACCTTAAATGTGTTGAAGTTGCACTAGGAACAAGTTTGAGCCATACGGCAATACTTGGATATGAAGATGGTAGTCAATTACCTAAAATGGATTCACTAATAAAATTAGCGGATTTTTTCGATGTGTCTATTGATTATTTAACTGGTAGGACCGATTTAAGGCGACTGCCTAAAGAAATAGATATTTTAATGCTTGAAAGCAAATTGTTAGAACTTGGTTCTTACGCTGAACAGTTTAAGCAAGACCTTTCAAGACGAGAAGAAATATAATTAATTGTGTCCAAAACTTTCTCCTATATAATAAAGTTTTTTAAACAAAAACGGCTTTCAAAATGAAGGTCGTTTTTGTTTGACTTTTAAAGTAAAAAGTCTTAAAATTTAATTGTAAGAATTTTTAGTAACAATTTTTAGTAACAAAATACACAAATTAGTAACAAAACCCACTAAACAAAATAAAGAAAAACGCCATTTTTCAACTAAAAATAGCCAAAAAACAGCGTTTTTTTGATGTTGGCAGGGGAGACGCGACTCGAACACGCAACCGGCGGTTTTGGAGACCGCTGCTCTACCAATTGAGCCACTCCCCTAAAAACGTATAGATTATACAATAAATTTTAACTTTAGTCAATCAAAAAGAGGTGAAAAATGAAAAAGAAATTTAAATTAGGTGTAATTGGTGCAGGGTTTATGGCAACAGCTATAATTAAAGGGGCTATTGCAGGAAAAGTTATAAACGCCTCAGAAATTATTGTTAGTGACGTAAATCAAATATCGCTAGATAAAATATCTAAAATAGGCGTTGAGGTCACCATGAATAACGTTGAACTTGTTGACCAAGCCGAATATGTTTTATTTGCAGTAAAACCACAAAATTTAAATGAATTATTAATTGATATAAAAAGTTGTTTATCTAATTTAAAATTTATTTCGATAATGGCTGGTGTTAAAAAAGAAAAATTTAAGAAAGTATTTCCAAACTCTAAGATAGCGAGATGCATGCCTAATACGCCTTGCAGTATTGGTGCTGGAGCTGTGGGATTAGACGCTTCTGACTTTACCGATAAAAACGACGTAGATTTTATTAACGCTTTATTATCTTCGTTTGGTACAGTTGTAGAGGTTGAAGAGGATAAACTCGGTGCGGTTACAGGAGTTAGTGGCAGTTCTCCAGCATATTTTTATTTATTTCTTAAAGGTGTTATTGATGCTGGGGTAAGCCAAGGGCTTTCTTACGAACAAGCAAGACTGCTCGCAACTAGTACAATGATTGGTGCCGGGAAAATGGTTGAAAAAAATCCTGAAAAATCACTAGATGAATTAATAAATGCTGTTTGTAGTAAAGGCGGAACAACAATTGAAGCAATTAAAGTTTATCAAAATAACGATATTAATAAAATAACAAAAGAGGCTCTTGACGCATGTGTAAAAAGGTCGCAGGAGTTGGAAAATTTATGATTAAAAATGTTGATTTATATACAGACGGTGCTTGTAGTGGAAATCCTGGTATAGGTGGATATTGCGCCATATTGTTATATAACGGAGTTGAAAAAATTGTCAGTGGCTATGAAGTAGATACTACTAATAACAGAATGGAGTTGTTAGCTGTCATAAAAGGTCTGCAATGCTTAAAAGAAAAATGTAAAGTTAACGTTTATAGTGATTCACAATACGTTACTGATGCATTTAATCAAGGCTGGCTGGATTCGTGGGTTTTGAATGGCTGGAGAACTGCTGGGAAAAAAGAGGTTAAAAATATAGACCTTTGGAAAACCTTGATTGAACTGATAAAAATACACATTGTTACTTTTATTAAAGTAAAAGGGCATGCTGATAATGAATATAATAATAGATGTGATAAAATTGCAGTAAACGAGTACAAAAATTATCAGAACGACAATAATTAAAGGATAACTTTTGCCCATTGCAAATATAATAGTATTATGGGCTTTTCTAAATTTAATTTATTAAAATACATATTTGTTACGTTAGCAGTTGGCTTGTTAGGACTAGCAATAATCATTTTTGCAGGCTTATACTTGCAAACGTTTAACAGTGGTTTTGGGGCAAATCACGAAGATTTGATTTTATCGTTAATAATTAGTATTATTTCGGTCTTAAGTGTAATTATAATAGTTTTTATCAAAAATTCTGAAACGTTGATATTTAAACTCACCTTTTTAATTATAATTTCCTTTTTTATATTTTTTTTAATCTTATATTTATTAAAAATAAGCGGTATTATTGATAGTGTTAATTCGCTATCAGATTTTAAAGAATACGTCCGTAGTTTTAATAATTATGCTATAATAATATTCACTGTCATACAATTTTTACAAGTTGTGATTTTGCCAATACCATCTGTTTTTACTATTGGAGCAGGTGTTATACTTTTTGGGCCTTTAAAAACAGCCATATTTAGTTGTTTTGGGATTATATCCGGTTCAATAGTTGCTTTTATGATGGGTAAATATTTAGGATATAAGCTGGTCAAATGGTTAGTAGGAGAAAAACTTGTTAATAAGATACTCAAACTAATAAGTGGGAAAGATAAATTATTGCTAACTTTTATGTTATTATTCCCATTTTTTCCAGACGATGCACTTTGTTTCGTTGCGGGTATTACAACAATTAGCCCTTATTATTTTATTATTACCATTATCATTACACGTTTTGTAACTATTTTCATTTCAACTTATTCTATTAATAATAGCATAATCCCTTATAACACTTGGTGGGGTATTTTACTTTGGTGCATTATACTCGTTGCAAGCATAAGTATAACTTTTATAATTTATAAAAACGGTAATAAAATAGAAAAATATTTTAAGAATAAAAAATCAGTTAAAATCTAGCGATAAGTATTGTGATTTTGTGAGGCATAATCATGAATATTGTTTTAAGTAATGATGATGGAATTAATAGCAATGGGTTAATTTGTTTAGCGAAGAGGTTGTCAATTAAAAACAACTTGCTAATTATTGCTCCTGATAGCAATCGTTCCGCTTCAGCTCATTCAATGACGGTAGAAAAACCGATAAATATTAGAAAATTAAATTTGATTAAAGGGGTGGATTCTTACGCTATTTCAGGCACTCCTGTTGATTGTGTAAAAATGTCTAAACTTTTATTCCCAGATTTCAAAGCCGATATTGTTATAGCTGGAATTAATAAAGGACATAATTTGGGGTCAGATATTTTATATTCTGGAACATTAGCCATTGCTTGTGAAGCTGCATTTTTTAATAATATTTCTTTTGCCTTTTCTTCATTTAATCTAGGGGAAAGCGATTTTGAACTTTTTTCTATTTACGCAGAAAAATTAATCGATATGCTTTATCCTATTTCAAAACAAGGTGATATTTGGAATATTAATTTCCCAAATACAACCAATTTAAAAGGAATTAAATTTACACAGTTAGGAAAACAAATTTACTCCGATAGATATGAACTGATTGAGAACGATACCTATAAGCTAGTGGGGGAATTGCTCTCACACGACCAGAATTCTTGCGATTGCGACGTTGAGTGGATAAAAAAAGGATATATAACAGTGACGCCAATAGTTTTTAACAAGACGGATTTTAACAGATTAAGAGACCTTAATAAAGATTTAACTTTGAATAAAATTAAAATTCATATTTAAATAAATTAAATTTTAATTAAATGTTAATTGCATTATCACGATAAAAGTGGTATTATATATAAAGCTTTTAAAGGAAAAATCTTCGGAGATTAGGATATAAATGAACAAGGTTGTCGTTATAGGCGGGGGAGCATCGGGATTATTTGCATCTTACGCGTCTGCCTTAAATGGTAATGATACCGTTTTGATAGAAAAGAACGAAAAACTAGGTAAAAAAATTTATATAACTGGCAAAGGTCGATGTAATTTAACAGCCTCTGTCCCTATTAATGAATTTTATCAAAATGTAGTTTCTAATCCTAAATTTTTATTTAGTGCATTAAATAAATTTAGCAATGAGGATGTGATAGCTTTCTTCCAAGCTTATGGCTGTAAATTAAAAACAGAAAGAGGAAATAGAGTTTTTCCAGAAAGTGATAAAGCTAGCGACATTACTAAAACAATTGAAAAAGTTATTGTAAATTTAGGCGTAGACCTAAGATTAAACACTTGCGTGCAAGAAATTAATGTTAAAAGCAATTGTGTAACTGGCGTAATTACTGATAAGGGTGAAATTAGTTGTGATTCGGTAATTGTTTGCACGGGTGGAATCTCTTATCCCAATACCGGCAGTACTGGAGACGGATATAGATTTGCAAAAAAACTTGGACACGAAATTATTGATTTGCGACCTGCATTAGTTGGAATTGAACTTAATGGCTCAGACTACTTAGATATGCAAGGTCTATCTCTTAAAAATGTAAAACTTACAGCAAAAGTAGACAATAAAGTAGTCTTTTCAGATTTTGGTGAAATGCTTTTTACACATTTTGGTGTTTCAGGCCCAATTGTTTTATCGTGCTCGTCAAAGATTAATAGATTAACTAACGTTAATTTTGAAATTGATCTAAAGCCAGCACTTGATTTTAACACATTGGATAAACGCCTTGTTAGGGAGTTTAGTGAAAATAGCGCAAAAGCAGTTTCTTCAGCAATGCGCAATATATTGCCAAAATCACTTATTGATTGTGTGTTAAGACAAGCTAAAGTAAATAAAAACGTCAATTGTTGCGAGTTAAAAGCTGAAAGTCGCCAAGATTTAGTAAAAGTTCTTAAATCATTACATTTCAGCGTTAAAAAATTAAGGCCTATAGAGGAAGCCATTATTACTTCAGGCGGTGTAAACGTTAAAGAAATTAATCCCAAAACAATGGAGAGCAAATTTGTAAAAGGATTGTTTTTTGCGGGCGAAGTACTTGACGTTGACGCCTATACCGGCGGTTACAACTTACAGATTGCCTTTTCAACTGGATACACTGCTGGCTCAAATGTTTAAATTATATCAAATCATATTCATACGGGGGTATAACTATGGATAAAATCATACGAATAGCTTTAGACGGTCCGTCAGGAAGTGGTAAGAGTACTATCGCAAAACGCTTATCATCTAAATTGAATATTCTCTATCTTGATACTGGGGCAATGTATAGAGCTACCGCACTTAAAGCAATAAGTCTCGGTATAGACACGCTCGATGAGAGTAAAGTGTCAGAATTTATTGACGATATTAATCTTGAAATAAAGTACGTTGATGGTTGTCAACACACTATCTTAGATGGCGAAGACGTATCTGAAAAGATTCGTGAACCACACGTGTCTATGGCGGCATCTAATATTTCAAGTTTGAAATGTGTGCGATTAAAAATGGTTGAAATGCAAAGAAAAATTGCCGATAAAATGTCATGTGTTCTAGATGGTAGAGACATTGGTTCTTTTGTTCTTCCAAATGCTGATTTTAAATTTTATATTACAGCGACCACAGACGTTCGCGCAGATAGGCGTTTTAAGGAATTGACGCTTAAAGGTCATAAAGTTGATTATGACAAGTTAAAAGAAGAAATCGAACAGCGAGATTATAACGATAAGACAAGGGATTTTGCACCGCTCACTAAAGCACCTGATGCAATCGAAATTGATACTTCTTTTATGAACGTTGACCAAGTAATAAGTAAAGTTCTCTCTGTTATGGGTATCAAATAGATTATGAATTTTGTAAAAAAAATACCCATCAAAGTGTTAAATTTTTTATTTCCGTCAAAAATATATGGTGCAGAAAATATTCCTAGTGGTGGTGCGGTTATAGTATGTAATCATTTTACTGCTTTTGACTTTTTGTTTGCCATGAAAGCGTGTCGCGAAGATATTTATATTCTTGGAAAAAAAGAACTGTTTAAGAATAGGATTTTAGCTAAAGCTTTTAAATCTTATAACGTTATTCCCGTCGATAGAAGCAATGTCGACGTGAACACTTTACTTTCCGTATTAAGACTTTTAAAACAAGGTAAAAAACTTCTTATTTTTCCAGAAGGGACGAGGAATAAAACAGGCTCTAATAAATTACAACCAATTAAAGGCGGAGCATCAATTTTTGCTGTAAAAGCAAAATGTAAAATAGTACCTATGATGTCATTAAATAAGTTAAAACTTTTTAGAAAGACTAAAGTCATGATTGGTAACCCTTTTGAAGTTAATGAATTTTACAATAAAAAGCTTGATGAAAATAGCATAGAAGAAATCAATCGCATAATAACTTTAAAGATGAATGAACAGCAAATAGCCTTAAAAAATTTACTAAATAAGGACTAATATATTATGGAAGTCTTAATCAGTAAACATAGTGGTTTTTGTTTCGGAGTTAAAAGAGCCGTAAATACTGCATATGCATTAAATGGCAATAATAATTATGTTTTGGGCGAAATTATTCATAACGAATCGGTCATAAATAAAATAAAGCAAAAGGGCATTGTAACGTTAAAAACACTTGACGAAATCCAATTTCCCGGAGTCGGAAATCTTTTAATTAGAACACATGGCGAGCCTAAATCAACTTTAGATAAAGCGAGGGCGATGGGACTAAACGTAATTGATTGTACTTGCCCATTTGTAAAAGATATTCAGCAGATAGTAAAAACGCATTACAGCAAGGGGTATACTATTGTTATTATTGGAAAAAAAGAGCACCCTGAGGTTGTAGGGATAAGAGGGTGGTGCGACGATAAAGCTATAGTTACAGAAAGCCCTAGCGATTTATCAGCTATTAATGCTGAAAAAATATGTATAGTAGTCCAAACGACTTATTCCGAGGAAAAATTTGATAAAATTATTAAAAATTTTAATCGTAGCGAGGCAAAAACAGTTGATATTTTCAAAACAATTTGCTATACTACAAAAAAGCGACAAAAAGAAGCGGAAATTTTATCTCGCGAATGCGATGCCGTTATCGTATTGGGTGGGGCAAACAGCAATAATACGCAAAAACTTTTTGATATTTGCAAAGAAAATTGTAAGAACGTATTTCGCTTAATAAATCCCGCTGATTTTAATTATGAAAAAATAAAAAGTTTTAATAAAATAGGGATTGTCACAGGGGCATCGACGCCCATTGAACAGTTTCAGGAGGTTGTCTCGCATATGGAGAAAGTTACAGAAGAAATCATCACTACAAAAACCGTTGAAAGTGTGGTTGAGCAAGAAGAAGTAAAAGAACAAGTTGTTGAAAGCGCACCTGTTCAAGAAGAAATTACCATTAAGTCTGAAATGGAAAAAGCTTTTGATAACATCAGACCAGGTAAAGATCTTAAAATTGGACAGATTGTTTCTGCGGTTATTACGTCAGCAAAAGACGACGGTTTAACGTTATCAATTAAAGACGCTAAAAGAGATGATTTATCTCTCCCGAAGAGTGAAATTTTGGGTGAATACAGTAAAGAAGCATATCAAGAAAAAGTTGGACAGAAAATTCGTGTTATGGTTATTGCTAAAGCACCTATTGTATTCTCTGAGAAAGCAATGGAAAGCATAATGAAAGAAGAGGCTGAAATTGAAGAGATTAAGAACGGCAAAATTTTCGAAGCTGTTATAAAATCAACTAATAAAGGCGGTTTAAATGGTGAATTTGGTAGATATAGTGTATTTATTCCAGCTTCACAAATCAAAATCGGTTTTGTAAAGGATTTAGAAAAATACGTTGGCAAAACTTTAAGATTAAAAGCTGAAAAAGTTGAGTCAAGAGGTGCGCGTCGTCAAATCGTTGCTTCTCAAAAAGTTATTTTAGAGGCTGAAAAGGCTGAACGAGATGCAATTAAAGCGCAAAAAGATGCAGAGTTCTTTGCAAGCATTCAAGAAGGCGACGTAGTATTGGGTACACCTGTTAGATTTGCAGCTTTTGGTGCGTTTATTGATGTAAATGGATTTGACTGTTTAGCACATATTTCTGATTTGTCTTGGACTGGTTGTCGTGATTGCGCAGAAGTTCTTGAATTAGGAAAACAAACTGAATTTAAAATCTTAAAGATTGATGAAGAAAATAAGAGAGTTTCAGTAGGTTACAAACAATTACAGCCAAAACCTTGGGAAACAATCGCTGATAAATATAATATCGGAGATGTTGTTAAAGGTAAAGTTGTTAGACTTGTTAATTTTGGTGCTTTTGTTGAAGTTGAAAAAGGTGTTGACGGATTAGTTCACGTTTCACAAATTTCAAATCAGTGGTTGGAAAATCCAGTTTCTGCATTAGAGGTTGGTCAAGAAATTGAAGCTAAAATACTTGACATTAACGTTGAAAAAGAAAAAATGACTCTTTCTATTAAGGCTTTGTTACCGGAAATTGAAAAGCCAGAGCAGGAAGAAAAAGCTCCTAAGGGCAAAAAACGTAAAGTCGCTAAAGAGGAAGAAGAAATTACAGAACTTCGCGAATGGAAAGACGACGATAACGGTGGAGCATCTATAGCTGAAATGCTTAAAAATAATGATTAATTTAATTATTTAGTTTTAAGGCAGACTCAAATAAAGAGTCTGCCTTATTTTTTTATTTTAGTTCTACTATGAACGTATTATTAATAAAATATATTAATGAATTTAACTTTTTTGCCTACGGAAATTTATTCAGCAATAATAAAGACAGACTTAGAAAAGCTTTATGAAATTAGATTACGCGTAGGTTTTCCAATTTCTATAATCATTAATAATATAAAATATTTTTTAGCAAAATACGGATTAAGCACAAGCGTTTCAGATGCGATAATATGTGTGGACGAGCATATTGATTTTATTATTAAGACAGTATGTGAGCATTCTGTTTATGCATATAACGATAAAATCTGCAACGGTTACATAACTACTAAAGATGGAATTAGAATAGGCCTTGCAGGTGAATGTGTCTTTGATAAAGATAAAATTGTTACTATAAAAAACTTTTCATCTATTAATATTAGAGTCCCGCACGAAATTTTAGGGTGTGCTAACGAGATTTTTGATAAAATCACTTGCGGTAATAATATTTATAATTCGCTTATAATTTCGCCACCATTCTGCGGAAAAACAACCATTTTAAAAGATATTGCAAGGATACTAAATGAACGCTATGAATATTCAATTTTGCTTATAGACGAAAGGGGTGAGTTTGCAAAAATTAAAGGCAGAAATATTGACGTTATAAGTTATTCAGATAAAGAATATGCTTTTAATTTTGGTGTAAGAGCAATGTCTCCATCAATTGTTATAACTGATGAATTAGCCACGTTAAACGATTGGAATTGTGTAAAATCAGTAGCTAACAGCGGTGTAAAAATAATTGCCAGTATTCATGCGGGGTCAATGCAAGACGTTTTAGAAAAAAGACATTTTATAAAAAACATTTTTAATCGTTTCGTAGTGTTAAAATCTGTTTGTGGGTTCGGTTTAATTGAAAACGTATATGATAAGGAATATAACTCTATATGAAGATTTTTTTTGGTTTTTTATTACTTGTAGCTTGTGTTTTAATTAGTTATATTTTGTCAGATAAATACCGAAAAAGAAAGTTATTTTATCTTAAATTTGAATTTTTTAACAAAAAATTAATGAACGAGTTAACTTTTTCTAAAAAATCTATTATAGAGCTTATTGCTGAACTTGATTGCGAAAACGATTTTAATAATTACTTATTTAATTACGTTAAAAACAACATTACAGTTGGGAAAATTAATTATATAAGTTCTGACGAACGAGATTTTTTTATTAATTATTTAGATTCAATAGGTACTGGTGATGCAAAGTCACAATTGAACTTTTTAACTAACGCTAATATTGAAATTAAAAAGAACTTAAACGAATCAGTGGAAAATGAAAAGAAATATAAAACATTATACCTTAAAATTGGGTTTTTAATCGGTCTAATACTATTAATTGTTGCTATGTAGGTGAAATATGCAAATTGATATAATCTTTAAAATTGCTGCAATAGGTATAATAATTACAGTTATTACTCAAGTTTTGAAAAAAAGCGATAGAGATGATATAGCAACATTAGTTTCTCTTGCGGGATTAGTAATAGTTTTGACATTAGTAATCAATATGATTAGCGAGTTGTTTGAAACAATTAAAAATATATTCTATTTATATTAAATGGTCGAAATCGTTATTGTTTCATTAATATCAAGCATTATTATATTATACTTAAAAAACATTAACAGTGAATTGTATGTTTTTGCGCTAATTGGCGCAGGTGTAGTAATTTTAGGTTTAGCATTAGAATATTTAAGTCAAACATTCGTTTTAATAAATAAAATTATCGAGCTGAGTGGCATAAATAAAGAATTCTATTCTATAATTTTTAAAATTACTGCAATAGGATACTTGGTCGAATTTGGTGCGCAAACAATTAGAGATATGGGACTTAACAGTATAGCGGACAAGTTGATTTTTGTTGGTAAAATCGTTATTTTTTGCGTTTCGACACCAATACTTTATGCAGTTTTAAATCTTTTGGTTGGGTTGTTACAATGAAATTAAAGCATAAATATTTCTGTTTAATAATTACATTTATTGTAACTTTCGGTTTTATTTTTTTTAATTCTGTAAATATAACAAAAGCCGAATCATTATCTGAAAGCATTGAAAATCAATTAGATAAAATTGACTTAACTGAATTTGAAAACTTTTTTAATTCTGTCGTTAAAACAAATGGGGAAGATTTTACATTTACTCTTAAAAATTTATTAAAAGGAGAATATAACGTAAATTATATAAACGTTACCAAGTATGTATTAAGCATAATATTAAACAAAGCCCTTTCTTTAACACCCGTACTAATAAGCATTCTTGCGCTTTCAGTTTTATGTGGCGTATTTCAGCAATTAAAAAGCTCTTTTTTAACGGAAGGGGTTGCGGAAATTTCCTTTTTTGTTTGTATTATGGGAATAATTTTAATATTATCTTCTAGAATAATTGCAACATATGAAGATACTCAAAACACTATTGAAAATATAGTGAAATTAACTGAAATTATGTCACCCATAATACTTACTTTAATGGTTGCGGTTGGCGGTAATATCTCTGCGTCTGTATATTCGCCAACCGTTACATTTCTATCAGGTGGCGTGATAAATATTATCTTAAACATAGTTTTACCCCTTATAGGCATAATGACTATTTTTAATATAGCTTCAAATTTTTCTTCGCATATTAAGTTAAATAAATTTTCCGATTTCTCTGTTAGTGTAATTAAATGGATTTTTGGAATAATTATGACCATATATGGATTATTTTTGTCTGTACAAGGATTAACTAGTGCAACCTTTGACGGTATTAGCATAAAAGCTGCAAAATACGCCTTGTCAAATTCAATTCCTATTGTGGGCGGATTTATTAAAGACGGTTTTGATTTAGTAATAGCAGGAAGCGTTTTAATTAAAAATTCAGTAGGTATTTTAGTTGTCTTTACACTTTTTTATTTAATACTTAATCCGGTAATTTATATGGCTGTTTTTTCTCTTTTGCTTAAGCTTATTGCTGGCTTAACAGAAATTATCTCTGACGCTAGAATTTCAAATTTTTGTTTATGTATGTCCAAAACATTATCATTCCTAATTGCTTCAATTTTAGTGGTAGGGGTAATGCTTTTTGTAACCGTATTACTGATGATTTTTTCAGCTAACGCTTTTATATAATATGAAAAACTGGGCACTTTCTATTGTAGTTGTTGTTTTTTCAATTACAATTATTTCGATGCTTTTTCCAAACGGAAAAACAGGTAAATTTATAAAAAGTATTTTCGGTTTAATTTTAATTATTGTTGTATTAAATCCGTTAACAAATCTAGATTTAGATAATTTATCAGTAGACGAATTTTTAGCAACTAAAGATACAATTTTACAAAACGATTATCTTACTTTTATAGATGAGAATGAAATTGAAAGCCATAAAAAAAATTGTTTAAAAACGCTTGAAAATATGGGGATAAAAAATGCGCAGATAGATATTGATTGGGAAAATGATAAAAACTTTAATTTAAAAATAACAAAGGTAAGCATTAATTTAAGAAATGCAGTTATCAAATCGGACAAAGAGCATATAGTTATTATAGAGAACGTCAAAAACCTTATATTAGATTATTTTAATATTGATTTTGACAAGTTGGTAATTTATGAATGACACATTAAAACACTCAAAAACTGTTGTTTTATTTGAAAAGATAAAAAATAGTAAAAAAATTCAATACATAATAGTTGCGGTACTCTCTATTCTTGTAATAATAATTTTTTGTTTTAATTTTTCAACTAGCGATAATAGTTTACAAAGCTCTGAAACTGATTTAGTAACAAATTACGTATCTGAGCTTGAAAAAAAGTTATCTGAAAATTTATCAAAAGTAAAGGGCGCTGGGAAAGTTTCCGTCGTAATTAGCGTGCAATCCGGTATGGAGACAGTTTTAGCCATGAACACAACAAAAAAAGTAACGGAGGAAGGTACGTTTATTGAAGAAACTCCACTTATAATAAATGGAAAAACGATTGTATTAAAAGAACTCTACCCAGAAATTGTCGGGGTACTAATCGTAGCAGAAGGCGCAGAAAACATCACTGTGCTTAGAAAAATACAGCAAGCTACAACATCTTTACTAGATATTGATTTAAATCAAATAGAAATTTTGACAATGAAATAAGGAGAAAACATATGTCTAAAAAAAGAAAAATCGTAATCTTATCTTGCATGATTGCTTTACTTGCAGTCACAGCCGTCTTCAATTTTATGTTGACAACGGGAACATTTAGCGACGGAGACTCAACCGTTGTAAATTCTGCAAATTACTTTTCGCAATACAGAAGTGAAAGGATTTCGACTAGAAATGAAGAACTTGTTCAGCTTGATGCAATTATAGCTTCTGCCGAAGCGAATAGTACAGAGCGTTCTGAGGCACTTTCAATGAAAATCGAACTTACAGAAATTACAGAAAAAGAGTTATTATTAGAAAGTTTGATTAAAGCTTATGGATTTGAAGATGCCGTTGTAGTAATCGGAATAGACTCTGATAACGTAAACGTTATAGCAAAATCGCAAGAACTTACAACCGACGATGCAATATTAATTTACTCAATCGTATCAGAAGAAATAAATATCTCACCCGAAAATGTAAAAATTATACCTATTTCTTAAAAAACACTATGCAAAATAAATATTTTGTGGTAAAATAATTATAAAGATTTATTTATCAGGGGATATTTATGGCTCGTTTTAAGAAATTACCAATAAACAAGAACGAAGGGAAGATTGTTTATGGCGATGGTATTGTTGACGGAATAGTATTGCTTGCAATACAAGAAATACCTTACGTTGAACTATACGCTACTGCACCCAGCAACAAGATGAGCAGTAGTGCGATAAAAGTTAGGTTTGAAAAAGATGGAGTACACGTAGACGTTGCAGTTAAAATTCACTTTTCTCAAAGCGTTGCTGATACTTCTTTTAAAATTCAAGAATCTGTTCGACACAATGTCGAATCAATGACGGAATATCACGTTGCAAGCGTAAACGTTGCAATATGCGGTATAATTTTTCAAGAAGTTATAAATGAAGAAAAACAATTACCTGCAAACACACAAGAAGGTAACATATGAGAAGTTTAGCAAGAGAAGCGGTATTTAAATTTTTATTTTCACAGCTCTTCAATCAAGACGATGAAGGGCTTTTTACTGTTTTGTGTAAAGATTTATCTCAGCCAAATAAACTTTTTGCCCAAGATTTATTGACTGCCATTAATAACAAAAAGGAAGAATATTTGGAAAAAATTGAAAATTTAGCAATTGGATATAAACTAAACAGAGTTCATAATGCAGATAAGTGTGCTCTTCTTTTAGGAATTGCAGAATTGGATAATTTTATTAATACCCCAGTAGCGGTTGTTATAGATGAAACGGTAAATATTGTTGCAAAATATTCCACGGAAAATAGTACGGATTTTGTTAACGGAATACTTGCTCAGTATATTAAGGAGAAAAATAATGGCTAAAATTATCGACGGAAAACTACTTTCTCAAAGTATTAAAGACCAACTAAAAATTAAAGTAAAAGATTTTTTTAATAAGTATAATCGTCAAATCACGTTAGCTGTAATTTTGGTAGGTGAAAACCCCGCATCGCAAGTATACGTAAGAAATAAAATTAAAGCCACCGAATACGTAGGAATGAAATCGCTAGCCTTCTATTTGCCAGAAAATGCAACCGAAGAACAAGTTTCAGAAACTGTTTTAAGCCTTGCTAACGACAGTTCGGTGGATGGGATTTTAGTGCAATTACCACTACCTAAACATTTAAATGAAAATAAAATTCTTAATTTAATACCCGCTAAAAAAGACGTAGATGGATTCTTGCCCGAAAACGTAGGAAATCTATTATTAGGACAGCCTTCAACAATTGCATGCACTCCTTTTGGGGTTATAAAAATGCTTGAAAACGAAAATGTTGAAACTAGTGGCAAAAATGCTGTAGTTTTAGGGCGCAGTAACATTGTAGGAAAGCCAATGGCCCTTTTGTTGTTGCAAAAAAATTGCACAGTTACTGTGTGTCATAGTAAAACTAAAAATATTAAAGAAATTTGCAAAAATGCAGATATTCTTGTAGCCGCAATTGGTAAACCAAAATTTGTTACAGCAGATATGGTTAAAAACGGTGCAGTGGTAATCGACGTTGGCATTAACAGAACTAAAGATGGTCTTGTGGGTGATGTTGATTATGAAAACGTTAAAGATTTAGCTTCATTAATAACCCCTGTTCCTGGTGGTGTGGGACCTATGACAATTGCTATGCTTCTAGAAAACACGTATCTTTGCGCATTGAGGATGGTAAATGAATTATAACGAACAATATTCTGCATATCTTGAGTTGTTCAATAAAGAACTTGACTTTGCATTAACTAAAATTGAAAACACTCCGAGTATTCTTAAAGAAGCTATGATTTATGCTGTTAATGGAGGTGGAAAGCGAGTTCGTCCGGTCTTATGTTATGCTGTCGCAGAGTTAATTGGTTTAGATTATGAAAAAATAAAACAATATGCAATTGCAATAGAATTAATACACTCTTATTCATTAGTTCACGATGACTTACCCGCCATGGATAACGATGATTTTAGACGAGGAAAGTTATCGACGCATAAAAAATTTGGTGAAGCTTACGGAATTTTAACAGGTGATGCTCTATTAAATTTTGCGTTTGAATATTGTTTGAGAAAACCAAATCTTTCTTTAGACGATTTTAAGGCTTTTAGAATTTTGGCAGAGTGCTCTGGACATTCTGGAATGATTGCTGGACAAGTTTTTGATATGCAATATGAAAAAAGCGAATCAGTTTCAGAAAAACAGTTATATGATGTTTACAAAAAAACTTATTTACTTTTAACTGCGCCAATGCTAATTCCTTCAGTGCTATGTGGCGGGAAATATTATAATGAACTAAAGGAGTTAGGGTATCACTTAGGCGTCACATTTCAAATAGTTGACGATTTTATCGATGTTGAGGGAGAGCTTTCATCAATCGGAAAAACACCCCACAAAGACCAAAGCGTTGATAAATTAACTTCAATAAAAGTGTTCGGTTTAAAAGGTGCAAAAGATAGAGCAAAATATCATTACGATTGTTGCATTGAAATTTTGAAGAAATTTACCAAGAATGATTTTTTAATTGAGTTTACTAACTCTATGTATAACAGAAAAAAATAATTTATGAGATTAGATAATTATCTTGTTTTTATAAACACCTTTGATTCAAGAACGAAGGCGCAACAAGCAATCTTACGCGGTGAAATATTTATTAACGGCAAGCAGATTTTAAAACCCGCATTTGTTATCGATGAAAATATAAACACTAAGGTTGACTATCTTTTTGAGGAAAAGTTTGTTTCTCTAGGCGGATATAAGCTAAAAAAAGCACTCGACGATTTTAATTTCTCTGTTAACGAGTTAATAGTTGCAGACATTGGTTCTAGCACGGGTGGTTTTACCGATTGCTTATTAAAAAAAGGTGCAAAAAAAGTTTTTGCGGTAGACCTTAACGACCAACTTTTACATTCATCATTAAAGAGACATCCAAACGTCGTTAGCATCATTAAAAACGCCAAAGAATTATCTAAAACTGATTTTTGTGATAACTTAGATTTAATAGTAGCAGATTTAAGTTTTATTTCAATAACCCAAGTTATTGACGTATTTTCAAGTTTATTAAATTCTGGAAAAAAACTTATTATATTAATAAAACCACAGTTTGAAATAGGGCAGAGAAAAAAGTTTAAGAACGGGATAATTAAAGATAAAAAAATTCAAACGGATATTTGTAAAAATATTTATAATCTAGCAATTGAAAAATCGTTATCGCCAATCGCTTTTACAACTGCGCCGATTATTGATGGTAAAAATTTAGAATTTTTAATGATGTTTGAAAAAAATGGTGATAATAAAATTGAACTTAATTTGTAAAATTTATTCGGTTTTTATTATTGAATATTGAAATTATTCCAATTTTATGCTATCCTAAATTCAAGAGGTAAAATATGTTTGTATACGTTTATGACAATAAAGGTAAAGATTTGAACGGTAAATATTTAAACATACTTGTTAATTGTTTAAATAAATATAGCGTTTCATACAAAATTTTAAATGATTCCGACTTAAAAGACGACGGAGTAGCCGATGCCATTTTTGTTTTAGGTGGAGACGGAACAATTTTGTGGCTAGTAGAATTTGCTAATAGAAACAATATTCCCATCGTTGGAATAAACGTAGGAAAATTAGGATTCCTTTCCGAATTCGAAACGTGTGATATAGAAACCGCCGTTGCCATGTTTAAAAATAATGAACTCTGCATAGATAAACGTGCAACCTTAAAAGTTTCATACAATAATGAGCTTTTTTATTGCTTAAACGACGTCTATTTACAAAGAATTTACTCAAAAGATTCTGGCTGTATGACGACAGAAGTTAATGTCGCCGTAAACAACATGGTCGCTGAACAGTTTAAAGGCGACGGCGTAGTTATATGTTCGCCAACAGGCTCAACCGCATACTCGTTGTCTGCAGGGGGCCCAATTATATCACCTGACGTCAATGCATTTTGTATCACACCGATTGCAGCGCATGCTTTTTCTCAGCGTGCCATCGTTTGTAATTCTGAAAGTAATTGCATAATCTCTGTTGTCGGTGGGGCTGGTGCCAATTTATTCGTTGACGGTAGATATATTAGTGAAATCAAAAAAGGACTAAACATTGAAATTTCTAAAGCAAATAATTACACATCGTTTTTAAGAAGACAAGATTTTAATTTTTATAAACGCTTATCTGAAAAATTAAAGTTTGATTATGGTAGAAGTTAACGGTGAATTATGAGTAAGAAAAATAGACTGTTAGCAATAGAAAAATTAATTACTGAATATGAAATAGATACCCAAGAAGAATTAACTTCAAAACTTCTTGAAATGGGGTACAATGTTTCTCAATCAACCGTGTCTAGAGACATAAACGAACTAAACCTTATAAAAGTCAATGGTAATCTAAAAAAGTACAAGTACGTTAAAACTGATTCTGAAATTGTTGAATTGTCATCTCAGATTATAAGCTTGTTTAAACAAGTAACACTTTCTGTTGCTTGTGCGAATAATTTAATTGTCATTAAAACGCTAGCTGGCAACGCAAGTTCTGCAGGAATGGCTTTCGATGAAATGCGTTTTTCACAAGTTTTAGGGACTGTTGCCGGTGATGACACCCTTTTAGTAATTGCAAAAACAAACGCTGATGCAGAAATAATTCTTAAAAAATTAAGGATGCTATAATGCTACAAAAATTATTAATTAAAAATATAGCGCTTATAGATTGTGCTGAAATAAATTTTTCTGAAGGACTTAACGTTCTTTCAGGTGAAACAGGGGCGGGTAAATCTGTTATTATCGAATCCCTTAATTTTGTTTTGGGCGCAAAAGCTGATAAAACCTTAATACGCTCAGGCGAACAAGATTGTCTTGTTAGTGCTGAGTTTTTTGTTAAGAATAATTCTACAATAAAAAATGTTTGTGATGAATTCGATATTGAGTTTGACGATATTTTAATTATTAAACGCAAATTCAGTGTTGACGGAAAAAGTTTAATTAAAATTAACGGCGAAACCGTAACTGTAGCCATGTTGAAAAAGTTTACATCATTACTTGTAGACGTGCATGGGCAGAGCGAACATTATAATTTACTAAAACAGTCCAATCAATTAAGTATTGTAGATTCTTTTTCTAATAGTTCTATTGAAAAAATTAAAACGAATTTACACGTCTTATTTTCTGAATATAAAAATGTTATATCTAATATCAAATCACTCGGCGGAGATGAAAGTAGCCGATTAATAAGATTAGATGTTCTAAACTATCAAATAAACGAAATTAAAAATGCGGATATTAAGGAAAACGAGGAAGAAGAACTTAAACAATTAAAACTAAAACTTCTAAACCAGGAAAAAATATTAAACACCCTTACTTCAGTAAAACTAGCACTAAGCGACGACGGTGGAAGTTGTGACGTTTTGTCAGGTCTAGTTAGAATAATGTCTAACATAAACAATTTTTCCGATTATTATGCAAAAATTAGTGATAGAATCGATAGTGTATCATCAGAATTAGACGATATAGCTTCTCAGATAAATTCACTTATCGATGATTTAGACATTGCGGAAGTTAACCTAGACGAATTGGAAGATAGGCTTGATTTAATTAAAACTATTAATCGTAAATACGGTGGGGATTACCAATCTGTAATCCGCTTTTTAGAGGAGTCGGAAGCAGAAAAAGATAAGCTAGAGAACTTTAATGAATTAGCGCAAAATTTAATTATTAATAAAGAAAAACTACAAAAAGAAATTTACGAAAATTATATCTCCTTGAGCAAAATTAGACGCGAAAACGCACTAAAATTTAGTACTAGTGTACTAAACGAATTAAAAGAATTAAATATGCTTAATGCCAAATTCGAAATAAGATTTAATTCTATGCAAAAATTCGATGAGTGTAAATTTGAATCTGAAAACGGATTTGATAATGTAGAATTTATGTTTTCAGCCAATCTTGGTGAACCGCTAAAACCTCTTTCTATGGTAATAAGTGGTGGTGAAATGAGTAGATTTATGCTCTCAATAAAAGCGCAAACGGCAAAATATGATAACGTTTCTACTTTTATTTTTGATGAAATTGATACCGGAATAAGTGGAGTAGTAGCAAAAGTAGTCGCAAAGAAATTTGCTAAGATTTCAAAAAATGTACAACTCATAGCAATTTCACATTTACCACAAATTTCTGCTATGGCAGATAACAATTTATTTATTGAAAAAACTGAATCTGACGGCAAAACTTTAACGAACGTCCGTTTGTTAAATGAGGCTGAAAAGATTAACGAAATAGCAAGATTAATAGGTGGTGACGCAAATAGTAATACAGGCAAAACACATGCCATTGAACTTATAAAAGACGCACAACAATATAAAAATAAACTTTCTTAAATCGGGCAAGCATGCTCGATTTTTTTTTGTATATATTTTATAAATTTACCCATTATATAAAAAGTGGGGTAAAAATGAAAATTAAAAAAAGATTAATTTGTATAATTTGTTTGTTACTTTTATCCGTTTCTTTTTTTTCTAATATTGGACAGGTATATGCGGATAATTTTGTTTATTTAGGCGGATTTCCAGCTGGTTTTTCTATAACAACAAAAGGTGCACATGTTGTTGGTTTGTGCGACGTAATAACCACTAATGGAATTATTTCGCCATCTAAAAATGCAGAACTTAAATCTGGAGACGTAATTATTAATTTAGACGGCAAAGAAGTTAATTGCGCAAAAGACATTGAAAATATTCTTAAATCAGAAAATCAAATTTTTATTGAAATTAAAAGACAAGGTGAATTAATCAAAAAATTAATCACTCCTGCAAAAGACTTAAGCGGAGCATATAAGTTAGGAATTTTTATAAAAGATGACGTTTGTGGAATCGGGACAGTAACTTACGTTAATGGCGGTCGCCTTGCTTCTTTAGGGCACCCTGTTATTGACGACAACGGACAACCTTTAGATATAATAAATGGCTTTGTTTATCCTTGTAATATAACTGGATATATTAAAGGCGAAAAAGGTAAAGCGGGTGAACTTCGCGGAGTTTTTTTAAAGGAAAATGAACTATCCTATATTGATAAAAATTTAGAAAGTGGAGTATTTGGAAATATATCTCAAAATCTAAACATTGACCAATATAAAAAGATAGAGCTTGGTTCAGCAAAAATTGGCGAAGCAACTATCTTTACTACAATTGATGGAAAAATACCTAAAGAATATAAAATATCAATAGTAAAAGTAGATACTCATGATACTAATAAGAATTTTGTTATAAAAATAACTGATAAAGAATTATTAGAAAGCACAGGAGGGATTATACAAGGAATGAGTGGTAGCCCAATAGTACAAAATAATAAATTAGTTGGCGCTGTGACACATGTATTTGTAAACGACCCCACTCGTGGTTTTGGTATATCAATTACAAATATGATAAATAACTAATAAAATATTACTAATTTTATATAAGATTATGTGTGGCATAATGCATAATTTACGATGAATTACAGAAAATAATTTCAATAACGGAGGTTAAAATGAGAAAAAATTTTTCTGTAATTTTTATATTATTAGCGTTTATGTTTACAATAAGTTGTCTTTGTGGAGTGTCTTTAAATAGAGCATTTGCGCAAAGCGTTGAAAATGAAAATCGCTTTAATATAAAAAGTAAATCAGCATATTTAATGAATGCAAATACAAAAAGCGTTATTTATTCAAAAAATGAAACAGATAAATTGCCAATTGCAAGCATGTGTAAAATAATGACGCTTTTACTTTGTTTTGACGCTATCGATGACGGTGTGATAAAAATCGATGACACTGTAACTATTAGTGATTCAGCTGCCGGAATGGGTGGTTCACAAGTATTTTTAGAGTCAGGTGCAGAGTATTTGGTTGGCGATTTAATTAAAAGTATAGTAGTCGCTTCTGCAAATGATGCATGCGTAGCAATGGCTGAAACACTATGTGGTAGCGAGCAAGCATTTGTAGATAAAATGAATTTTAAAGCAAATGAATTAAAAATGGATAATACTGTTTTTGTTAATTGTACTGGATTACCAAAGCCATCACAATATTCATGCGCAAAGGACGTTGCAATAATGTTTAGTGAATTATTAAAGCACGAAGAATATTTTAGATTTTCAAAAATTTGGACTGATAAAATTTTCCACCCAAACAATAGAGTAACTGAAATTAGCAACACTAATAAATTAGTAAGATTTTATAACGGATGCGATTCCGGTAAAACTGGTTATACAACAGAGGCTGGACATTGTTTAGCGGCTTCAGCCTGTAGAAACGGAATGCGATTAATCTCAGTTGTAATATCTGCGCCAGATAGTAAATCAAGATTTTTTGAAACATCATCTATGTTTAATTTTGGATTTGCAAATTATGTAAATAAAATGATAATAGACGACAAAAAACCTTTGGAAATAACAGTTGAAGTTGAAGGCGGTAAAAAAGATACGATTGAGGTGGTTGCCGAAAATTCTTTCTTCCTTTTTTCTAAAAAAGATGAAAAAAGAGGTATTGAACTAGATTTTGTTCCAGTTAATAAAGTTAAAGCACCGATTAGCAAGGGAGATGTAGTCGGATGCTTAAATATTTACGAAAACGGTATATTAATAGCCTCAATAAACGTTTTGTCTAATGAAGATGTAAATTGCAAAACATATTTTGATATAATTAACGATATTAGTAATTCTTGGGGAATAGTATAGTTGTATAAGTTAATATTAAGCTTGTAATTAATAAATGTTAAAGCTTTATTGTTGACAACTACTTATTTATTTTGCTAAAATAATGTAAATTAAATTTGTAGGTTTGAATATGAACGAAAGAAATACACTAAACGTGAATGAATTAGGCCAACTCCAAATTGGCGGTGCTACAGCAAGAGAACTTGCTGATAAATTCGGCACGCCACTTTACGTAATGGATAAAGAATACATTGAAAACATGTGTAAAATTTACTCAGACACCTTAAAAAACGAATATGGGGAAGGAATAATTGCCTATGCATCCAAAGCGTTTTGTTGTAAAGAAATTTATAGAGTCATTAATTCAGTAGGAATCGGAGCAGATTCGGTTTCGGGCGGAGAATTATATACAGCTTATAAAGCTGGATTCCCAATGAATAAAATTTGTTTTCACGGAAACAATAAAACAGAAAGCGAGCTGAATCTTGCAATTGACTTAAGCGTAGGATATATTGTGTTAGATTCTTATTCGGAAGCCGATGTTCTTAATGATATTTGCGAAAAAAAGAATGTGCGGCAAAAAGTTTTAATACGTGTAAATCCTGGTGTTGAAGCGCACACTCATCATTTTATCCAAACAGCAACTGTTGATTCAAAGTTTGGATTTTCGATTACTAATGGTGACGCTAAAGAAATGGTATTACACGTATCTAACAAGAAAAATCTTGATTTAGTAGGTTTGCATTGTCACATAGGTTCTCAAATTTTTGAAGAAAAATCATTTATTTTAGCTGTAGAAAAGATGACCGAATTTTATAAAAGCCTTAAAGATATAGGAATTGAATTTGAAGTATTAAATTTAGGTGGTGGGTTCGGTATATGGTATGCAGAGGGAGACGCTAAAAAAACTTTTAAAGAATATTCCTCTTATATAAAAACTATTTCCGACACTCTAAAAAGTTGCATAAATAAATACCAAATTAAAAAACCATTTTTAATACTTGAACCTGGTCGCTCTATTGTTGGAGAGGCAGGCGTAACATTATATACTGTTGGTAGAATTAAAAAGATTAAAGACGTTAAAAATTATTTAGCGATTGACGGTGGAATGTTTGAAAATCCAAGGTATGCATTGTATCAAGCAAAATATTCGTTAGTTGCGCCTGAAAAAATGAACCAAAAAAACACGGTAAAATATTCTATAGCCGGTAAGTGCTGTGAAAGTGGAGATATAATCGCAGAAGACGTTATGCTCCCAATTATGCAAGAGGGTGATTTATTAGCCGTTTTATCTACGGGCGCATATAATTATTCTATGGCAAGTAATTATAATAGAAATTTAATTCCACCGGTTGTTATGGTTAAGAATGGAAAAGCAGAATACGCTGTTAAACCACAAACTTATGATGATTTATTAAGAAATGATGTGTAAACAAAAAACGCTTAATTTTAAGCGTTTTTTCTTGCATTTTTTGTATGTTTAATATATAATATTAAATATTAATGATAAAAGGAATAAAAAATGTTTGACGTAGATACGATTATAGAGTTAATTTCAAAATTTTTAGCACTTATGCTCGTTCTACCGATTCATGAGTTTGCGCACGGTTTTGCGGCAGTTAAAAGCGGTGACCCTACACCTAAATTATATAGACGCTATACTTTAAATCCTTTAGCACATTTTGATTACATTGGTTTGATTTGCTTTGCTCTCATCGGTTTTGGTTGGGCAAAGCCAGTCCCGGTAAACCCTAATAATTTTAGAAATTATAAAAAGGGTTGTTTCTTTGTCTCTATAGCAGGGGTTACTGCAAATTATTTATTAGCCTTTGCTGTTTTTCCATTGATTTGGCTTTCACGTTTTATTCCAGATTTTGGTTTTTTTGACGACGTATTGTACTATGCATTATCTTATACTTTTATATTTTCACTCTCATTTTTTGTGTTTAATTTAATACCTGTACATCCGCTTGACGGATTCAGAGTTGTAGATGCGTTAACTAAGAAAAGAAATAAAGTCTATTGGTTCTTAAGAAATCAAGGAATTTATGTTTTATATTTCTTATTTATATTAAGTATTGTTTCAGATTTTACTGGAATTTATCAGATAGATATTTTAAGTTTTGTTTTATCAAAAGCTGTAAACTTAATAAGTAAACCAATATATTTATTTTGGGGGTTGTTTATTTAATGGCGGAATTTGAATCAATAGTTGATTATTCCACAAAACTTGATAATTTTGAAGGTCCACTTGATTTATTATTGCATTTGATAAAAGAAGCTAAAATAGAGATAAAAGACGTATTTGTCTCTCAGGTTACCGAACAATTTTTGCAATATATCGAGGGGGTTGACGTACTCAATGTTGACAAAGCTAGCGAATATCTAAATATGGCGGCAACTTTACTTGAAATCAAATCCAAATCTATTCTACCTAAAATTGAAGAGTATTTAGATGATTTAGAAGACCCTGAACAGGCCTTAATCCGTCAACTTGAAGAGTATAAATTATTTAAAGAAGCGAGTGAAAAATTAAAAGGACAAGAAAACGTTCTAAGGTTTTATAAAGAGCCTGATAAATCTGTTGGCGACGTAAAGGTTGTTTACAACGACTTTAATCTCGACGGCTTAATATCAGCTTTTTCTAAACTATTAATGCGTATTGATGATAAAAAACATCAAGAAAATGTATTAAAAGAAATACCTAAGGAAGTTTTTACGGTTAAAGATAAAGTCGAACATATAAGGTCAGTTTTACTTGATAGAAAAGAGGCTAGCTTTTTCGAAATGTTTTCCAGTTATTATACTAAAAATGAGCTTATTACTACTTTTCAAGCCATGCTTGAATTATTAAAACTTCAATACATAACCGTTGAACAAAATGGTGTATTTGATGATATTACTATAACTTTGAGAGAGGATAGAAATGAAGAACTCGGAGAAATTGACGAATATAATTGAATCAATATTATTTGTATCTGGAACTCAAGTAGCCGTTTCGGACATTGCCGACAAGTTAGAAATTAGCGAAAAAGAAATAAATAATTGCGTTAAACTATTGCAAGAAAAGTACTCTGGTGAAAGCGGTATACAGTTATTATCATTTAATAAAAAACTCCAGTTTTGTTCAAATCCAAGCTATGCCGACCAAGTTTCCTCTGTACTTAATCCTATAAAAGAAAAAGAGCTTTCAAAAAGTATGCTAGAAGTTGCCGCAATTATAGCGTATAAACAACCAGTTACAAGAATTGACCTTGAAGAAATACGTGGAAATAGTGAATATGCTGTACAAAAACTTTTAGAACTCGGCGTGATTGAACCAGTGGGAAGAAAAGATGCCGTAGGAAAACCTGTGCTTTTTGGAACAACTGATAAATTCCTGAAACGTTTTCAAATATCTTCATTAGATGAATTACCCGACTATGAAGAATTAATAAATAAAATTCATCTGGTTCGTGGAAACAGAGATGATGACGATTACTTGTATAAAAAAGACGTGTACGTTGAAGAAGTTCAAACTGTCGCCGTTACAGAAGACACGTTAAATATCAATAATGAAAACAAAGATGATTTTTTCTTACCAAATATTGAAGATGAAGAATTGCCAGATTTTTTAGTAGGTGAAGAAGTAGAAAAAATTTAACAAAATATAGTGATTGTAAATTAAAAGCACTCCAAGCTATTTTAACTTGGGGTGCTTTTGTATATTATATAAATTAATGCAAATATTAAATTAGTGTTAATAGCATGTGTAATTATATTTTTACTGTTAATTTTCCCAATATTTATTAATATTAAAATCAAATACTTAAGCCAAAAAAAACGGCTGTATTTTATATTTAAGCTTTATAACGCCATAAAATTGCTAAAAGGTTACGTCCATTTAGTTTATGATGGATTTGCAATACATTTAAGTAAATATAATGCGATAATATTTCCTTATAAAAATTTACTTAAAATGAGAAATAAAATTAAACCATTAAAAGATTACCACATTATTAATTTAAATATTAAACTTGATGTCGGTAAAAGTGATAGTTTAATTTCGCCACTCTTATTTGTTTTTTTATATAATTATATAGCAAATTATATAAAATCGGCAGTTTATAATAATAAGCCATACGTTCAATTTAACAGACAAACAAACGTACATGAAGGTGAAAATATATTTAATTTAGAGATAAAAGGAGTAGTTGCACTAAACCTTCTTATGATACTTATAAGTTTAATAAAAATTTTTACGGAGAAAATTATTTATGCAATCAAAAATAGAAAACAACAGAATCAATAAAGCTATAGAAACTTCACTAAAAAACGTAAGCAGTTTAATAGACGTAAATATGGTAGTCGGTAAACCTATAAAAACCGATGATGGTGCGATTTTTATACCCGTTTCAAAAGTTACGGTTGGAATTTTATCCGGAGGCGGTGAGTATGGTAAAATAAACATATTTAAAAAAGGCTCAGATTTGCCTTATTCTGCTGGTAATGGAACAATCGTTTCTGTTAAACCTTGTGGTTTTTTGTATAAGGACGAAAAAAACTACAAAATACTTTCAATTTCCGATAATGCTTATGAAAAACTAATAGATAAAGCCAGTGATTTTTTAGCAGATTTAAAGGTTGACGAATATGAAAATTAAAACAAAATTTTTTGTTGCTATTTTAATTTCTGCTTGTTTTTTTATGCATGTACCACAATACACAGTTAAAGCAACCGAATCACAAACTTCAAGCGAAATAGTAATAGAAGTAAATACTAATAGAATTTTACATCAAACTAATGCTTTCGAAAAAAAATATATGGCAAGCACTACTAAAATTTTAACTGCAATTACTATAATAGAAAATTGCAACTTAAACGACGTAGTAACTGTGACCAAGCAAACAGTTGGGGTTGAAGGGTCTAGCATATATTTAGAAGCAGGGGAAAAGCTTACAGTAGAACAGTTGCTTTATGGATTAATGCTACGTTCTGGTAACGATTGTGCGGAAACTTTAGCTGTTCATTGTTCTGAAAGCATAGAAGAATTTGCTAAGTTAATGAACAATACTGCAAATAAAATCGGTGCAAAAGACAGTAATTTTGTAAATCCACACGGACTTCATGACGACAATCATTATACAACTGCATATGATCTAGCAATAATTTCAAGCTATGCATTAAAAAACCAAGCTTTTAGAGAAATTGTTGGTACTAAAAGTATAAGGATTCCGCACTCGATACGTGAATATGACCGAATTCTAATAAATAAGAATAAAATGCTGAAAGATTTTGAAGGCTCTACAGGAATTAAAACAGGTTATACTAAAAAAGCAGGAAGATGTTTAGTTAGCAGTTGTTATAGAAACGGCATGGAACTTGTTTGCGTGGTGCTTAATTGTCCGCCTATGTTTGAAAGAAGTAAAACACTGCTTACTGATTGCTTTAATTCATATCAGCCATGCAAAATTATTGAAAGCGATAATATAGTGGGTTTTACTAAATTTAATGATATGAAAATCCCTTTAATAGTAAAAAATGACGTAATTTTACCACTAAATTGTAATGAAATAAGAAATGTTAATGTTGTTTATGATTATCCCGAAATTATTAATAAACCGATAAATAAAGACAAGGAAATTGGTTTTATAAAAATTTATAGTGAAAATAACTTGATTTTTCAAGAAAAAATCTATACTATAATAGATGTTGAATAAAATAAAAAAGGTTACTTATGAGAATTAACAAGTTTTTAGCTTATAGTGGCGTAGGTTCAAGAAGAACTGCCGACCAATTAATTAAAGATGGCGTAGTTAAGATTAACGGCAAAATTTGTTCACCTGGAGACGACGTAGATTTATCCTCAGACAGCGTATCTGTTAACGGAAAACTTGTAAACGTAGTAAAAAAATACGATTATTATATAATGAATAAACCCAAAGGCTACGTTTGTACGGTTAAAGACGATAAAGGTCGTAAAACGGTAATGGACTTATTACCTCAAAGCGCAAAACGGTTATTTCCAGTTGGTAGACTTGATTACGATACCGAAGGATTATTAATTTTAACTAACGACGGTGATTTAACCTATAAACTTACACATCCAAAAAACGAAGTCCCAAAAACTTATTTAGTTAAAACAGAAAAGCCTGTAAATGATGAAGATTTAGCTAAATTGCGTTCAGGCGTTTACATTGATGGCGTTAAAACAAAAAAATGCAACGTAAAATTAATTGAAACGTCTAAAACAGGTTCAAAACTGCACGTTACCATAAGCGAGGGTAGAAATAGGCAAGTTAGAAAAATGTTTGAAGCTGTTAATAATAACGTTGATTTCTTAAAAAGAATCAAAGTGGGTGATTTAACCTTAACAGGACTAAACCGTGGCGAAGTTAGACAATTATCCTCCCGTGAAGTTGATTACTTACTCAATTTGTAATATAGATTAAAAGATAAAAAAAAACATGTTGCTTTAATTAAAAGCAACATGTTTTTCATTATTAGTCTTTTTACAAATTTTAGATTTTGATATTAATGATTTTACTAAATAATGTATAAAAATCATTAAATAAACGACTGCGGGGAAAACCATACTCATCAAAATGGTCTTTGTGTCTGAAAAATCAACGTTAAATAATAAATTCCCAGCAAAAGTTACGAGCGTTAAGTTAAAAACTATAATTAAGGAAATAAACACAGTATCCGGACCAAATATTTTAGCTGTAGTAGTATTTGGTCTTAAAGCATAAATAATGGCGGTTATAAGCGGATATGCAACTAATCCCAAAACAATCAATAATGAAGGCAATATTTCTATTGTTAAATAACGTTTTAAGGCGATTTTTAGTATAAAGAATATTATCAATGACAAAACAAACACAATTGACGATGTAATTAAATTTAATTTATTGATTAAAAGCGTGCCATTATCGACATAAGAATCTTTAGATGAAATTCTAAGTTTATAGCCTTCTTTTACTGCTTTTGCAGAGAGTTCGCTTAAATCTACTTTTCCAATACTATAATCTTTTTGAACAGTATGATTTGCATCTAACGTCTCGTGAATCTTTTTAACAACGTCTTGTGATTGTTGCATGTTTTCAACGCTAATAGTTTCAATATCTTCATTAACGTGTGTAACCGTTGCGTTTTTAATTAAACCGTTTAAAATATTTCTAAAGTTAATTTGAGCATCGTTATCTTTATCTTGGTCTTTTACAGTATTAAGTTTAGTTTCATTTGGCAGTACAGCGTTAAAATCAACTTTATTATTTTCTTTAAAATTTTCAACAGGGGAAAAGCTATTATTTGTAATACTAGGCTTAGTTTCAACAACCTTTTCAACACGCTCAATAATAACAGGTTGTGGCGAGCAATCCATTAATTTATCAATTACAGTTCTAGAGTAAGACCATGATGATAAATTTTGTTCAACTAAAACGCGACCAGATTCAGTAATTCTAAAATATTTTCTACGCCCAGTTTCCGAATCGTTCCAATATGATTTTAAATGTTTTAAACCTTCCAGTCTTTTTAATGAACTATAAAGCGTGGCTTGATTAATTTGATATTGATTATTACTTTTTTCATTTATACAATCGCTAATTTGCTGTGCAAATTTATCTCCACTGATTAACGTGTGTAAAATAATAGTATCAATATGTCCGCGAATTAAATCACTACTGATAGCTTTTTGTTCCATAAATTCTCCGTTAAACTTTTACTAATTTAAGTTTACTATAAATATTTAATTAAGTCAAGAATAATTATAAATTTAAACATTAAAATAATTTGGTTAGATAAAATCTTACTTGAAATCATTAGTAAAATACTGACTAATTTAAAAATGTTCTAAAACTCGCTTTCCACTCGTAATTTGGTTTTAACTATGCGTAAAAGTCGTGTTTTGCGCATAGTTATGTGTGTTATATTTTTGTGCACTACTTGTTTATAAATTTTGTTTAATCTTATTTTACCCCACTCTTTTCATGTTTTTTTACTTTTTTTGAAAACGACTTTACATTTTTTTAGTTTGATAATATAATAGTTATATGAAGAATAAGAGTTTTTACGAAGAGCGCGAAATATCTTGCTTAAATCGCATCAATTTAATTGTCGACAGTCTACCCTACTATGTAAGGGACTTTTTTGTTGGTCTAGAACTTAGAACGTCAGCTTTAACAAGATTGAATTATGCGTACGATTTACGAGTATTTTTCGATTTCTTAACAAAAAAAATATTTAAAACTAAAACAATTGACGCAATAGAATTAAACGATTTGGCTAAACTTGAAGCGTCAGATTTTGAATATTTTTTAAGTTATTTAAGCAATTATACCGTAAACAATAAACAAGAACGCTGTACTGAAACGGGAAAAGCTAGAAAGCTCTCTACACTTCGAGCTTTTTACAAGTTTTTTTATAATCGTAATTCTCTTCCTGCAAACACCCCTACTAAAGTAACCATGCCTAAAATTCATGAAAAAGAAATAATTAGGCTGGATTCAAATGAAAAAATTGATGAAATCAGCGAAATGCTTTACACCGTAGAAACTGGTACAGGTTTAACAAAAAAACAGATGAACTTCCACAATGCTACTAAAGTTCGCGATGCTGCAATTATTACTTTGTTTTTAGGCACGGGGATTCGTATCAGCGAATTGGTAGGACTTAATTTAGATGATATTGATTTTAATTCAAACAGCTTTGTGGTTACTAGAAAAGGTGGAAATAGAGCGGTTTTATATTACAACGATGAAGTTTCGTCTGCTGTACGCGACTATTATGAACTTAGAATTGGCAATAAACGAATTCCAGAGCAAGAAAAAGCTTTATTTTTATCCTTACAAGATAAACGCATTAGTGTTAGAGCCGTTCAAGAACTAGTGAAAAAATATGCTAGAATCGTCTCCCCTCTTAAAAAAATCACCCCTCATAAATTGAGGAGTACGTTCGGTACAAATTTATATAAACAAACTGGAGACATTTATGTCGTTGCGGACTGTCTTGGCCATAAAGATGTAAACACTACAAAAAAACATTACGCTGCAATTACTGAAGATATTAGAAAAAAAGCTTCTAAATCTTATACTCTTAAAAGTGAATAACAAAAGGAGAAACACATTACTGCTCTTCCCATAGGGATTTAATATTTTAATAAACAAGGAGAAAGTTATGGAACTATTGTTACAACTTATTTTAGAACCATTATTTTTTGCATATTATGATTTAGTTGATTGTTTTATTGGTGATAAACAGTTAAAAAAGTGGCAAGAATATTTGTTGAAAATTTTATGTCTTGTTATTTCTTTAATTTCGTTCTTTCTTGTTTTAATTGGCTCTTTTTGGATTACTGACACTGAACCTTTTAATAAATATGGTTTGATATTTCTGATTGTAGGCGGAACTATTTTATTGGTACATATTTTAATAGGCTTGTTTGTTGGTGTTAATCACTTTGTGGAAGAAAAAAGAGAAGAAGATTTTTTAGATTATGAAAAATTTGAAGAAAATGAACCCACGCCACAAGTCTATTATATAGAAGATGATAACAACGATAAAAAAGACTTGTAGTGCTCTCAAATATAACAGTGTAGCACACTATACTTTGCAAGCAAAATCATGTGTTTTTATAGAAAAAATGATAGGGATAGCGAAACAATCGCTATCCCTTTATTGTATCAAAAAATCCCTATGAGAAACGCCCTTTTGTTATTCACTAATTATTTTTGTAATTTTAATTATTTTGTAATTTTCATTACTTTCGATGCATTTACCACAACTATCGCAAATTTTTTGCGGATTTAAGTCACACATATCGCATTCACCACAATTAGTACATTCTCTATCGTAAAGTTCACAATGTTTAATCATAACTTTATCCTTAAAACTTTTTTTATATTATAACAAATATCACATTAAAAATAAAGCATTTTATAATATTAAAAAAATACAAACATTTGTTTGACATCTTATTATAATAGTGTTAAAATATACTTATGAAAAAGATCGATGAAAAAGTAAAGAAAGTTTATGAATTCACCATTAATTATATAGATAACAATGGTTTCCCTCCCTCAGTTCGCGAAATTTCCGCTAAGCTTGGAATTAAATCGACTGCAACCGTGTATTCATATTTAGAACGGCTAAAGAAAATGGGACTACTTGATAAATCCCCAATGAAAAAACGCGCTATAACCATACCGAATCGAAAATTTAACGCAGCTAAAAGCGTGCCTTTAGTTGGCGTAATTAGCGCAGGCTCCCCCATATTTGCGGTTGAAAATCTTGACGGATATTATTCTCTGCCAGATGAATTTGATACGGGTGGAACTGAGTTTGCCCTTCGTGTTAAAGGTGACAGTATGATTAATGCAGGGATTTTTGAAAATGATATTATTATTGTTAATCAACAAAACACGGCAAATAATGGCGAAATCGTAGTTGCACTTATTGACGATAGTGCTACTGTTAAGCGTTTTTATAAAAAGAAAAATAAAATTATACTACACCCAGAAAACGACAGTATGACCGATATGATTTTTGATAACGTCGTTATACTTGGCGTTGTAAAAGGTTTAATGCGTAAATTTTAAGAAAAGCCCTTCAAGGGCTTTTCTTTTTTATAGTTTTAAATTTTTCAATACTATTTTACAATGTTCGTAAGTTATTCCGCCTTGCATATACGCAATATAAGGAGGTTTTATCGGCGCGTCTGCCGATAACTCTATTGAAGAACCTTGCACGAAGCATCCGGCGGCCATAATAACCTTTTCATTATATCCAGGCATTTCCCACGGCATTGCGTCGACGTGACTGTCTATCGGTGAATTCTTTTGTATTGTCTGAATAAAAGTAACTAGGCTTTCTTCATTTCCAAATTTAATTGCTCTTATAATATCACCTGGAATATCATCAATTGATGGAGAAGTTTCATAACCAAGCTCGTTTAATACGGCACCAAATAACATAGAGCCTTTTATTGCTTGCAATACTGTGTGCGGAGCTAAAAATAAGCCTTGAAAATAGTATTGATAGCCGTATGCATATGAACTCACTTCCCCACCTATTGAAGGTGCAGTAAGCCTATTTTGAACCATATCAACGTACTTTTCATCACCCACTACGTAGCCACCCGTTGGAGCGATACCCCCACCGATATTTTTAATCATTGAACCAGCAAGTAAATTGACACCAACCTCAATTGCTTCTTTTTTTTCAATAAATTCACCATAACAGTTATCTAACATTATACAACCACAAAAACCTAATCCCTTAAGAAATTGTACAGCTTGTGAAATATCGTTTATAGTCATGGCATTTCTCCATGCATATCCACGCGAACGTTGGATATAAATCATTTTAGGCATGGGATTATTTTCAAAATATTCTATAATTTTATCTTTATCTATCTTATCCTGTTTAAATTGAACACATGTAAATTTTATTCCGTAATCCTTGAGTGAGCCGTTTCCGTCTCCAAAAATTACATCATTTAAAGTATCATAAGGTTCGCCTGTTATACAAAGCACACTATCGTTTGGGCGTAAAACGCCATATAAACACAATGATAGCGCGTGTGTACCCGAAACAATGTTTGGTGAGCAAATTGCTTTTTCAGCCTTGAAAATGCCCGCCACAACCTTATTTAACGTATCTCGCCCTTCGTCGCCGTAGCCATAGCCACTAGTGCCTGTAAAATGTCTTAATGCAAGGTTGTTTTCTTGAAAAACTTTCAATATTTTTTCTTGATTAAACAAAGCTATCTCTTCAAAAATTGCAAATTTATTTTTTAATTTTTCTTCACATTTAGAAATCAAATCTAAACTAATCATCTTTTAGTCCTTTTATTATTATTTCAGCTAATTTTTCAGTTTTATCTTTTGTTAAATAATGTAAGTTAGGTAAACGTTTAAAAAAAGTTATTTGACGCTTTGCATAATGCCTTGTATTTAATTTAATTAATTCAACAGCATCTTCTAAGGTTTGCTTGCCATCTAAATAATCCAACATCTCCTTATATCCTATGGCTTGCATGCATTGATGCGCTTTAGTTACGCCCATAGAAAGAAGATTTTTAATTTCATCAACAAGCCCATTTTCAATCATTATGTCAACGCGCTTATTTATTCTTTCATACAACTCTTCTCTTGGATAGTCTATCGCATATGCAGTATAATTGTACTTAGGAATAAACTCATCAACAATTTCCGACTTTTTTGAACAGTTGTAGAAAATTTCTAATGCTCGAATAACTCTTTTTAAATCATTCGGATGCAGTCTTTTAGCTGTTTCTGAATCAACGGCAGTTAAATGTTGATAAACGGCTAAATTCCCCTGCTCTTCTGCAATTTTTTTAAATTTCTCTCGTATTTCTAAATTTACACCGCCCTTACCATAAGAAAGATTGTACAAAATTGCATTAATGTAGAACCCGGTACCACCACAAATTACAGGAATTTTACCTTGAGATAAAAGTTTTTCAATCTTGGGTTCAGCTAAATATTTATAATCGCTAACCGAAAAAGAATCAGTTGGGTTGACGACGTCTATAAGATGATGTACAATCCCTTGCATCTCATTTTGTGTCGGCTTAGCCGTACCAACGTTAAGCAACTTATAAACATACATAGAATCGGCTGAAATGACCTCTGAATTTAGTCGTTTTGCACATTCTATCGCTAAATCAGATTTTCCCGTTGCCGTCGCACCACAAATTATTAATATTTTATTATTTATATTATTCGTTTGAACCATTTGTCAATTTCCGTTCTTGAAATTTTAACCACTACCGGTCTACCGTGTGGGCATTTAAGCCCTAAATTATTTTTAATTTTTTCAAGTATCACTTCTACTTCTGACTGAGATAATTTATCACCAGATTTGACCGCTGCTTTGCACGCCTTTTGCGCAAATTTTTCCATTAGCAATTCTTTAGCATCAATATTTCTAAAACCATCCAAATCGGATAATACGTCATCAAAAAATTTTTGAAGATTCATTTGACTTAAATAAGTGGGTACAGATGATATTTTGAAAGAATTTCGACCAAATTCCGTTATTTCTATACCCATATTGTTTAAAACTTCTCTCTTTTCAGTTAAAAAATTAAATTCTTTATAGTTGACATTTAGTACGAATGGCAATAATAACGGCTGGGTTGCAGTAAATGAATTTTCAGAAAAAGTTTTATTAATTTCGTCAAACAAAATTCTTTCATGTGCCGCATGTTGGTCAACAACAAACATTTCCGCCCCATCTTCAAAAATTAAAAATGTATTAAGAACTTGTCCAACAAACCTTAAATCGTTTTTAATCCCCATTGACACTTGTTCTATTTTAGTAATATTTTGCGACTCAGCTTTTTTCCTTTCAAGGCTTTCTAAAAAAGCTTTATTTTCCGCAAAAATATCAACTTTTAGATTAGGTTTCGTTAACCTAAAATCCTCATCCTTATCGCTACTAATTGGCTTTGCACCAACGTCGCTAAATACTATTTTATCAAATTGTTTAACTCTTTTTATTTCGTCATTTGAAAGTTTTGATTTAATAAACTCACCATTATTATGCGTGGCATAATCTAACACATTTTTAGTTGTAGAACAGTCAGTTTTTTTATTATTTGAAATAATTGATAATACTTCACTGCTACCATCTAAAACTTTTGAAATAATAGAATAGATACAACCATAGATAATTTGATTATTTTGAAAACGCACGTCAAGTTTATTCGGGTGAACGTTTACATCGACTATTTCAGTTGGCACATTTAATGATAAAACGTAAAATGGAAATTGTTTTTTCATCAAGTAAGGCGCGTACGCATTAGATATGGACGCCTGAATAGTCTGATTTACTATATACCTACCATTTAGAAACACTGTTTGATAGCTCCTGTTCCCTTTTGTAAAATGCGGTTTTCCTATGTACCCACACAATGTTATTCCATGTTTTTCAGTATTAATATAATGGCAATTATTGATAGAATCAATACCATACACACAAGCCATAGCCGATTCAAAGCCATCGCCATAGGATTGATAAACTGTTTTACCGTTAGAAATATATTTAAATGAGATATTCGGATTTGAAAGTATAAATCTAGCCACTGTATTAGTTATTTCACCGTCTTCAGAACGCTCAGAGTGTAAAAATTTAGCACGAACAGGAGTATTATAAAATAAATTATTAACAGTTATTTCCGTGCCGTCTGTAGATGCGAAATCAGTAAGTTTTATAATATCTCCACCTTCAACTTCAAGTTTTGCCCCAATGCCTTGTTCTTTTGTTTTAGATAAAATAGTCAGTTTAGATACTGAAGCGATAGAAGCTAAAGCCTCTCCTCTAAACCCTAGAGATGTTATATTATCTAAATCTTTTAATGAGCAAATTTTACTTGTTGCATGTGGCATTATCGCCTTTTCTAATTCTGACTTCTCAATCCCAAAACCGTTATCAGAGATACGAATTGACGATATACCTCCGTTTTCAGTTTCTATTAGAACACTTGTAGCACCGGCATCAATAGAGTTTTCCACCAATTCTTTAACAACAAAATACGGTCTTTCAATAACCTCGCCTGCGGATATTCTATTATAAATTTTACTGCTTAATATGTTAATTTTAGCCATTTTGCTTTCCTTTAACCTTTTCTTGTAAATCAGCAATAACATTAAAAGCCTGCATTGGTGATAAGTTATTTATATCAATATCACTAATTATACGCTCAGTTTCAGATAAACCGGTGTTGGCATCAGAATAATTCTCTCTTGAAATTTTATAATCACTCTTTTCAAGATTTTTCAAAATTACTTTTGCTCTTTCCGTTATATCAGTAGAAACACCTGCAAGTTCAGCGACCTCAATACCAAAGCTTTTATTTGCTCCACCGCGCATAATTTTACGCATAAATACAATTGAGCCCTGCAACTCTTTAACGGTAATTTTATAATTTTTAACTCCTTCAATTTTACCTTCTAAATCTGTAAGCTCGTGATAGTGAGTTGCAAACATCGTTTTAGCTTTAATATTATTCACGACGTACTCAACAACGGCCCATGCTATACTAAGTCCGTCGTAAGTACTAGTCCCCCTGCCTATTTCATCAAGTATAATTAAACTGTTGGGCGTTGCGTTGTTAATAATGTTTGCAACTTCTGTCATTTCAACCATAAAGGTGCTTTGGTCTGAAATCAAATTATCACTTGCACCAATTCGAGTAAAAATTTTATCAGTAAGTGGAATTTCGGCAAATTTTGCTGGCACAAAAGAACCAACGTGCGCCATTAAGGTTATCAATGCAACCTGACGCATATACGTACTTTTCCCCGCCATATTTGGTCCTGTCAATATCATCATTCTATTTTCGCTATTATCTAGCAAACAGTCGTTTGGGACGAATCTTTGTTTTGAAATAGACTCCACTACCGGATGACGAGAATCGTCAAGATTTAACTTTTCATTTGAATTTAATATAGTCGGTCTTATGTAACCGTTCTCTCTTGCAACATTAGCAAGAGATAAAACAGCATCTAATTCAGAAAGCACGTTGGCAACTTCTTTTAACTGCGCTATTCTCTCTAGCAAGTGAGTTTTAACCTCGTTGAATATTTCAGCTTCAAGTTTTAGCGAACGCTCATCGCTTGAGAGAATTTTAACTTCTAATTCTTTTAATTCTTCAGTAACAAACCTTTCAGCGTTAGCTAGAGTTTGTTTTCTTTGATAATTATAGGGAACCTTGTCCTTAAATGAATTGGTAACCTCAATAAAATATCCAAAAACTCTATTATAACCTATCCTTAAATTCTTAATACCAGTATTATTACGTTCTCGATTTTCAATTTCAGCAATACAGGACTTACTATTTTTACTAAATTTTCTAAGTTCGTCTAACTCCAAAGAGTATCCTTCTTTAATGTATTCGCCGTCCTTCATTGTTGCTGGCGGTTCATCAGCTATGGTGTCGTTTAAGAATTTTACGGTAGCCGAAAAATCAGCCATCCCCTCAATAATATCTAAAATAAATTTTGAATTAATACCAGATAACTGAAATTTAATATTTGGCAAAACTTCAAGCGAATTTCTTAATGCTATACAATCTTTCGGCATTAAATTTCCATTAGAAATTTTACCCGCAAGACGACCAACGTCACGTACACATCCTAATAAATCTAAAAGACTGTGTCTAATTAAAGTATTATTGTATAGACTCTCTACTCCGTCTAACCTATAATTAATTTTTGAAATATCATTCAGCGGTGAAATAATCCAATTTTGAAGTTTTCTCGCGCCCATACTAGTCTTAGTTTTATCAAGTAACCACAAAAGTGAGCCGTACCTCTTACCATCCCTTATGGTCTTAACTAATTCAAGATTACGAATTGCATTTACGTCCAACATCATTAATTCATCAAATTTTTCACGTTTGATATAATTAATATTAGAAAGAGCATGTTTTTGAGTTTCTTTTAGATAAGAAACAAGCGCACCTGAAACACAAATACAATCATCGTCATTTTCTATATTAAATGGTTGTAGCGTTAAAGTTTTAAATTGTTTTTCTAACGATGCGCGCGCGTTATTTAAATTAAACTCGCTTTCAATAAAGTCATTAAATTTAGGCAAAACTCCATGTTTAACAAGTGGTGAATCGATAAAAATATCCGAAGCGTTTTTATTTGAAATTATTTCTACTGGTGAAATTCTTACTAAAGTATCAATAAGCTCACCCATAGCGTTTTCACCATTAAAATTTCTAACAAAAAACTCGCCTGTTGTAATATCCGCCCACGCAAAAGCTATTTTCTTATCTTTAATAAAGACTGCGCCTAAAAAATTATTAATTTTATCGTCAATTAGTTCGTCGTTGGTTACCGTCCCAGCTGTTACAATCTTAACAACATCTCTTTTAACCAATTCTTTTCCAGGTTTAGGTGTACTCAATTGCTCACAAATAGCAACTTTTTCCCCAACTGACACTAATTTTGCAATATATGTATCAGCAGCATGAAAAGGAACGCCACACATGGGCGCGCGTTTCCCGTCGCCACAATCTCGACCTGTTAACGTCAAGTCCAACAATGCAGAAACTTTTACTGCATCATCAAAAAACATCTCATAAAAGTCTCCTAACCTATAAAAGATTACGCAATCGTTATATTTTTCTTTAACTTGCAAATAATGTTGCATCATTGTAGAAAGTGCCATAATTCACCTTTATTTAACAACTTCCCCTATCAAGGAAATACCGCCTGTTTTTATAATTTTAACACTAACAAACTCACCAACTAGATAGTCCCTACTTTTAAAGTACGCCATTCGCCCGTAAGTATCGCGCCCTAAATACATCTCTTTCTTATCATCGTACCCCTCGCATAATATTTCTACTGTCTTATTTAGATAAGAAATAGACTGTGCCCTATTAATAGAATTTTGCAAATCTATCAACTTCATTATACGAGTTTTAGATTCCTCTTCACTAATTTGCCCATCCATTTTGGCTGCAGGAGTCCCTTCTCTTTTTGAATAAATAAAAGTAAAAGCACCCGCAAACCCAACCTCCTTAACAAGATTTACAGTGTCCTCAAAATCTTGTTCAGTTTCTGTAGGAAAACCAACCATTATATCTGTAGTAATAGAAATATCAGGAATATATGACCTTAAGGTTTTTATTTTCTGCAAATAATCTTCCCTAGTATATTTTCTATTCATAAGCTTTAGTATTCTGTTAGCACCTGCTTGAACAGGAAGATGCACACTCTTGCAAACCTTATCACTTTCTGAAATTGCTTTAATTAAATTTTCAGAAAAATCCTTAGGGTGATTGGTCATAAAACGCAATCTAAATTTTCCGTCCAAACTAGAAATTTGTTTAATCAAGTTTGCAAAATTTGTATCCTCGTCATCTATGTCGTTTCCGTAAGAATTCACATTTTGACCTAGAAGAGTAATTTCTTTATATCCAGCATTAAGCAACTCCTTACATTCTTCAAGAATATCGCACATTTTACGGCTGCGTTCTCGACCACGAACATATGGCACGATGCAATAAGTGCAAAAATTATTGCAACCATAAGTAATATTTACCCACGCATTAGGGTAGCTAGTTCTAGTTTTCGGTGTTCCCTCTATAATCTCCCCCTCTTTTTCATCAACTGATATAACCGTCTTTTTTGTTGAAAGCTTTTTAGTAAGAAGCTCTTTAAAATTTTCAAGATTATGAGTACCAAATATAATATCTATAAACGGAAACTTTTCGTGTAATTTTTGCGCAAAAAACGGCTGTTGCGTCATACAACCGCCAACAGCTATTATTAAGTTTTTGTTTTGCCGTTTAAGCTTTTTAAGCGCGCCTATATTGCCTTCTGCTCTATCTTCTGCATTTTCACGAATACAACAAGTATTAAAAACTATAATATCCGACGAATCTTGGTCTTTTGCTAGAGTGTACCCCATTGAAGTTAATATACCCGCTATTTTTTCCGATTCGTGAAGGTTCATTTGACAACCATATGTAATTATAAAATATTTTTTCATAGTATTTTCCATATTAACTATCATAAACTATTTGAAAAAATTTGTCAATTTAAATGAATATATTAGCATAATATATTGTTCATTTTGCATACTAAGAACGTATGAAAAAAACAATTAGATTGGTCTTTTTTATTATAGCCCTCATTTTAATCGTCACAGTGTGTGTTTTTTCTGTAATTTATGTTTATCTTAGCGATATTAAATTAGATAAAGAAAAACTGGTTGATTTAAATAATACAATAACCTTTTATGACGAAAGTGGCAATGCTTTTGCTGAAAAATCAAACGGTATTTGCGTAACTGATATTACTTCTATAAATGACTATACAAAAAAAGCGTTTGTTGCAATTGAAGACAAGCGTTTTTATTCACATAATGGAGTAGATTATAGAGGCGTTTTAAGAGCAACAAAAAACAACATTTTAAGTTTTTCATTAAAAGAAGGTGCTTCAACAATTTCACAACAATTAATTAAGAACACTCATCTATCTAGTGAAAAAACTTTAAAAAGAAAATTATCAGAAATAAAACTTGCAAAACAACTTGAAAAAAAATATTCAAAAGACCAAATTCTTGAAATGTATCTAAACACAATATATTTTGGTAGCAATTGTTATGGAATAACAAGTGCCGCCAAGTTTTATTTTAATAAATCAACTCAAAACTTAAGCTTAAATGAAAGCGCCGCTCTTGCAGGAATCATTAAAGCACCATCCACCTATTCCCCATATAAAAATCTCTCTAAATGTAATAAACGAAAAAATTTAGTCCTTACTGAAATGTATAAGCAAGGATATATAAGTAGAAGTGAGTATGATGATAATTTAGCACTAGATATTAACGTTGATTATAAAAAAGAAAACACGGTCTATGACTACGTGTATTTAACAAACGATTACCTAAATGAAATTTTATATGCATATCCATATAAAAAGAATGTCAAAGTCAACACTTACTTTAGTCCTAAACTGCAAAATATTTTAAAAAATACAATTATGGATTGTACTAATTCGGATTACGAAAAATCAGCAATTATAATGGATAATAAGGGTCACATAAAAGCTTACTACTCGACGTGTGGAGATAATTTACGACAAATAGGTTCAACAATTAAACCTTTGCTTGTGTATGCGCCTGCCATACAAGAAAACATCGTACACTCTATAACTCCAATCTTGGATGAAAAGACAGACTTTAACGGATATTCGCCTACAAATTATAACGATAAATATTACGGTTACGTTTCAGTCAAAGATTCGCTTGCAAAAAGCATGAACGTAAGCGCAGTAAAAATATTGAATTATTTAACTATAGATAAAGCAAAAAGCTACATTAATAAAACTGACGTTAAACTTTCGGATAATGATAGCTCTCTTGCTATAGCATTAGGAGCAACAGAATATGGCTGTAAATTATCGAATTTAACTGCTGGTTATAATATTTTCACAAATAAAGGAAGATACAATTCGCCAAATTGTATTTCAAATATTTACAGCAAATCCGAAATATATAAAAGTAAAATTAAAGATGAAAGAGTAATTGATGAAGATACAGCAGATATTATGAATGATATGCTAAAGAACGTTGTTCAAAACGGAACCGCAAAAAAATTATCATCTTTAGGAATCGACGTTTATGCAAAAACAGGTACTGTAGGAAACAAAAACGGAAATACAGATGCATATGTAATAACTTATACTGGCGATTATACTCTTGGCGTTTGGGTAGGAAGTAAAGATTATAAAACCTACATGAAAAATGAAATTTCAGGAGGCAACATTCCTACTATAATTGCAAACGAAATTTGGAAAGAAATTTATAAGGAAAGTTTTCCCACACCAATATACACCTCCGGACAAGTTGTCAAGGAAAAAATAGATAAAATAAGCTTAGAGAACGAACACAGAGTAATTCTTGCAGATGACAACTCCCCAGAAAGATATAAAATTGAATCCATTTTTAGAAAAAGTGCACTGCCCAATGAAAAGTCATCAAGGTTTAGCACTCCAAAAATTGAAAAGCCGAAATCAATAGTAAATAACAATGATTATTGCGTGCAATTATGTCAGACAGAATATATTAATATAATGATAATTAAAATTGAAAATGGAAATAAAACCACGGTTTTAGACACGAAGAATAAAAAGTATAGTTATAAAGAGAAATTAAAACCCGATACAGAGTATAAATTTTACGCTTTGCCCTATTTTGACACGGGAAATCGTTTGATTTTTGGAGAAGAGATAATTTTAGATATAATTAAAACGCCAAGAATTAATCTTGGCGATTGGTGGATTGACGGATTATAATACGTATTTTTCTACTTTTAAGAACGCCTCGTTAATAAGCGCTTCTACGTCTAATTTACTTTCTGCCCTTTTTACCCTATCTAGGTTAGGCTTAATTGCGGGGAATTTCGGTAAAAACACAGTACAACAATCTTCGTACGGTAAAATTGAAGTCTCATAAGTATCAATTTTTCTTGAAATATCAATTATATCAATTTTATCAAAAGCAATAAGTGGACGCAAAACAGGCATTGTAACAACCGAATTCGAAGAAGTAATACTTTCAATCGTCTGACTTGCAACTTGCCCTAAACTCTCCCCTGTAATTATCGCTTGGTCACCTTGTTGGATAGCTAATCTCTCTGCAATTCTCATCATAAATCTTCGCATTAGAGTTATCATAAACTCTTCTGGGCAATGCTTGTGTATCGCTTCTTGTATATGCGTAAAGGAAACAACGTAAAGATTTATACCGCCATTGTATTCGCCAACTTTTTTGGCAAGCTCAATAACTTTTTCTTTTGCAGCCTCTCCCGTGTAAGGAAAACTATGAAAGTGTAGACAATCTAGTTTCATCCCCCTTTTACAAGTCATATACCCCGCAACGGGACTATCGATACCGCCTGAAATTAACAGCAAACCTTTGCCCGCAGACCCAACAGGCATCCCGCTAAGACACGGAACAATTTCATTGTAAATAAAAGTTTTACCATCTTCACGAATATCAATATATACAGTAAAAGAGGGCTCTTTTACATCAACAGTTATGTTTTCGCCAAACAACTCAAGCAGTTTCCCGCCGATAATCCTAGAGAGCTCCATCGAGTTGGGTATAAAAGTCTTATCAGCTCTATTAGTTACAACTTTAAAAGTCCCAGATTTATCTTTACAGAGTAATTTAGTAGCTTCTAAAATGTTTTCAATTGAAGTATCTACAATTAAAGCTTTACTATAATTATGAACGCCTGCAATTTTACACAATTTTTGCGTGATTAATTCATAGTCTTGTTCATTATAATTTTCTATTAAATATCTACTACGCATTGCAGTAAAAGTAAATTCAAAACCTTTAAGGGTTTTTTTAATGTTTTCTTTTAGTAATTTTTCAAAGTACCCTCTATTTTTACCTTTAAGGTGTATTTCACAAAATCTGATTATTATTGCGCTTTCCATTTTTTAACGTTCCTTTAAGCTTATTTGTAACTTCTCCGATAATTTTTACTGCATCAACTGCTTCTTGCATGGTAGTTTCAGTAGAAAAACTTATTCTAACAACACCATCAAGCACGTCTTTATTATACCCACATGACTCTATAACGCGACTAAACCTATTTTTAGAAGAACAAGCCGAACCATTACCAACTATCACACCTTCGCTTTCTAGAGCGTGCATCACAACTTCGCCTCTTAACCCAACGGCAGAAACTGTTAAAATATACGGGCTTGAACTTTCTCCAGATAAAATTTTAAATGTTTCTTTATCAAGCGATTTAATAAAATATTTCTTAATCTCCATAACTTTCTTATAGTTTTCAGCAATATTTAAATATTTTTCTTTTCCCGCTGATTCAAAAACTTTTATTCCAAAAACGTTTTCCGTTCCACTTCTCATTCCGTTTTCTTGTCCGCCACCAAAAATTAATGGCGAAAGGCTTAAATTTTTACGCTTAACTAATGCACCAACCCCCTTAAGCGCGTTTATTTTATGCGCACTAATTGAATATAAATCTATATCTTGACTTATTTTATAGGGAATTTTAGCATAAGCTTGCACACCGTCAGAATGAAAAATAATTTTATTATTGATAGCTTTTACAGTTTTAGCAATCTCGTTTATATCATTTATCCCACCCGTTTCATTGTTTACGTGTACAATGGAAATAAAATCCACCTTATTATTTTTAACATAATCAATTAGTTTTTCCTTATCCACAGTCCCATCAGGCATCAAATCTATAAATACAACGTTAAAACCACGGTTCTTGAGTTCTAAAAAACTTTTATAAACTGCTGAATGCTCTCCTTTAGTAGTGAGAAAAACACCTCGTTTAACCGCACCAAATATTGCTAAATTATCACTTTCGCTACCACAAGAGGTAAAAATGACATCCGCATTAGTAGCACCAAGATTTTTTAATATGCTTTCCTTTGCATTTTTAATTTCTCTAGCACAATTTAACCCGCCTGAATACAAGGCAGACGGGTTGAAAAATTTATCCTCACAATAAATTTCTGAATTTTTCAAGGCCATTTTTGAAGGTTTAGTTGTTGCCGCATTATCTAAATAAATCATAAATTATCTACTTTTTGATATTTTCTTCACATACTCTTCGTCAAGTATGGTTTTATTTGCAAACTTTAATATATTTACAATAAAGGTTTCGGTACATTCAATTACTATTAATTTTTTATCACCATTTTGATTCACAACTAAATAGTAGAAGTTTTTACCTTTTGATGCGCTAGTATTTGAAGTAAAAATAAGTTTAGTTATTCCTGGCATAGTTAAATATTTATTGTATAACCCCAAACCATGCTCACCAATTTTTTCAATAGCCGAAATATCAAATTTAATTAAAAAAACTCGTTTACTGTTTTTAATTACTTTTGAAAATCTAAGCGAATCTGAAACTTGTGTATAATCATAATCAACACAAAATCTGTTTTTGAACTTACCAAGTAATATACCCGAAGCTAAAAACAAGACTAACGGAATTCCTACAACAATTAAATCAACAATTATATTGTTCCAAGAATAGTATAAGAACACAAAAATCATCCAAAACACCATCAATATATAAGATAATATCGACATGGTTTTGAGTGCATTATATTTAATTTTTTCAATTCTTTCATCTTGAATCAATGCGGATTCTTCATAAAAAAAATCTTTCAATACAAATTCCCTATAAACCTTATGTAAACTTTTTATATTATATCATAACATTGGATAAAAGACAATTATTTAAGTTTAATAATTGTTACCCCGTTTTCACCCTCACCATATTTACCACGTCTAAACTCTAAGACGTTTTTATCTGTTTTCAAGTACTCTCGAATAGCTTTTAATAAAATGCCTTCACCAACGCCGTGTATTATTTTTATTTCTTCCAAGCCCGAAACAACTGCCTGGTCAATAAAATTACAAACTTCCTCCAACGCCTCAAAAGAATTTTTTCCTAACACTTTGAGCTCTGTTTTTGGTTGATTATTAAGAGTTCCCTTATAAACTTTAACAGTTTCTTTTTTAGTTTCTACTATCTCTGAGTTAAATAAATCACTAAGTTTAACTACAGTTTTAATATTACCAAACGCAACTTCTACTTCCGACTTCTTTTTAATAGACAAAATCGTGGCGTATACCCCTAAAGATTTCACGTAGACCTTATTGCCAACTTTCAAATCGCTATAGTTAACACTTTTCATCTCAATCGGACTATTGTCATTGTCCACATCTAAATAACGACTGTTTTTAAGCCTGTTTTTTAATTCACTCGCTCTAAAAACCTCTTTACTTTCAAGTCCCACTTTTTTAAGTATGGCTTTCAGTTCGTCAATAATTTCTTCGGCTTCAGCAAGTTTGTCTGCAACAATGCGCTTAGTTTCTTGCTTTGCGTTAGTATATATTTTTTCCCTTTCTTTAATAATTTTTTCTTTTTCAAGTTTAATATTTAAAAGTTCACTATCTTTTTCTTGTTTTATTCTATTTAATTCATCGGAAAGTTTATCTGCTTGCCGTCTACTTTCTTCAGCTTTTTTCAATACCTTTTCAAAACTGATTTTCTTATCCGAAAGCAAACCCAAGGCTTCGTTAATAATTGTACCTTCTAGCCCTAAAGTTTTTGCTATTTCTATAGCATTTGAACTTCCCGGAATACCAATATTGAGCTTATACATTGGTCGTAATGTTTGAGCGTTGAATTCCATTGATGCATTTTCAATTTTATCACTCTCAACAGCAAACTCTTTTAATCTCGAATAGTGAGTAGTTATTATCCCAAAACAATTATGAAATAAAAGTTTTTTAATTATAGCAAGAGCCAAAGCACTTCCTTCTTCGGGGTCCGTACCCGCACCCAGCTCGTCAAGCAAAACAAGACTTTTATCGTCAACGTTATCAGTTATATTAATTATATTTTTAATATGCGATGAAAAAGTTGATAGGCTTTGTTCAATACTCTGTTCGTCGCCAATATCGCAGTAAATATTATTAAACACCGAAATATCACAGCCGCTTTCCGCAGGAACAAAAAGCCCACTCATTACCATAGCAGAAAATAAACCAGTTAGTTTAAGTGTTACGGTTTTACCGCCAGTATTGGGTCCTGTTATTAATAAAAAATTATAATCAGCACCCAATTTTAGAGTAATTGGAACAACCGTTTCTTTGCTTATTAAGGGGTGTCTTCCACCATATATATTGATTATACCTTTATCATTGATGTTCGGGCGGGTGCAATTATTCTTAAACGCATACGTAGCGCGAGCAAAAAAAGAATCAATTTCAACTAAATTTTCAGCGTTATACCTTAGTGCATCAGACATATAAGAAACTTTTGAAGAAAGCTCAGCTAATATCCTGCGTATTTCCTCCGCTTCGTCAAAAATCGCACGTTTTAAGTTATTATTTAATTCCATTACGTGCTCAGGCTCGATAAATACCGTGGCTCCAGATGATGATTGATCGTGAATAAATCCTTTAACTAAACTTCTAAATTCACTTTTTACTGGTATTACATACCTGTCTTGGCGCATTGTAACTACACTATCTTGTAAATACTTGCTTAACCCACCGCGCATATAAGAATTTAATTCTGCTCTAATTTTTGCATTTATATTACTTATACTTTTTCTAATCGAGTATAATTTAGGAGAGGCATTATCACTAATTTCGTCTTCTGAAATTATTTTTTCGCTTATTTCTTTCTCAAACTCTGGATTAATAAAAAGCCTCGAAACAATTTCTTTAATTAAGGTTAAAGAACTGTCGTTAACTGATTCAACTGCATTTTTTATCAATCTAGCACTTTTTAAATTAGAACAAACCCTTAATAACTCGGAATTAGTTAATGTTCCACCTATATCCACTCGTTTTAGTTGGTCACTTATATCTTCAAAATAGAATATACCGCCCGTACTATAAGTATATAAATATTTATAGCATTCTTCAGTTTTATCTAAAAGATTTTGCACCTCTTTAAGGCTCGTTAAAGGCACGAAATCAGAAAGTTCTCGCTTTGTTTCGTGTAAAGTTGCATAATTCGCAACGTCCGACATTATTTTATTATATTCGATCGCCTTTAACGTCTTTGCCGAAATCATTTTATCTTAGTTCTGCCCCGCACTTTTCTCTTAAATTTTTAAGTATTTTTTTAATAGTTTCATCAATCTCTTCAACGTTCAGTGTCCTGTCATACGAAAGGAATATTAAATTAAATGCCATACTCTTCTTTCCCTCTTCAACTTGTTCACCTTGATAAACGTCAAACAGTGAAACATCGTCTAAGAATTCGCCACCACTTTCTTTTATAGCTTTAATAACAGCTGAGCAAGGAGTATTCGTGTCTAGAATTACAGCTAAATCGCGCTCAACAACTGGATACTTAGATATGGGTTTAAAGATAATTTTATCGTTAAAATATTTCTTTAATGTCGTTAAATAAATTTCACCAGCATACACAGGCTTATCCGCATCGTACTTTTTAATAATTTCCGGATGAACTTGTCCAATATAGCCAATTATTTCGCCGTTAATATCAATATCAGCTGAACGTGTAGGATGCATGCAAGACAGCTTAGAAACACTATAATTTATGTCCGCACCATTACAGAAACAATTAAGTAATCCGTCTACAACGGCTTTTATAGTAAAATAATCTTCGTTTTCACCAAAAACAGTCAAAGAAAGCACCTCGTTTTCTACAGGTAATTCATTTAGCGGTAAAGATTTAGGATTATATACTTTTGCAAGTTCAAATAATCTTCCCGCGTTGTTTTTTCTGTTAAGATTATAGCATGCTGTTCTTACTGCCGACGGCAATAATGAAGTCCGCATGACTGCTAAATCTTCACCTAATGGATTTAGTAGTTTAATTGATTTATACTTTTCAGAATTTAAATCAAAGCCAAACGTATTATATTCTTTTTCAGAGACAAATGAATAGCTAATCATTTCATTAAAGCCATAACCGGTCAAAAGATTTTTAATCTGCTCTGTCTTTTTTTGCTCATCATTTAATCCTCCGTTAGTTATAGCTGAAGTTTTTAGAAACGTTGGTTCTATGTGATCATAACCGTACTCTCGGATAATTTCTTCTGCAATATCGGGATAACTTTCCATATCCTCTCTATATAACGGAACACTTACTTTAATGTTATCGCCATTTAACTCTACTTTAAAATTTAACCTAGTTAAAATATCAACAATAACATCTCTTGGCACGTCTATTCCCAAAACCGCGTTTATTTTAGAAATTTTAGTTTCAATCAATTTTTCTTTAATGTCTTCTTCGTGTAAATCATATTCATCGCAAGAAATAATTCCGCAACCTAAAGTATCTATAAGGTTTAAAGCTCGCTTTAGCCCTAATTCAACCGAATAAAAATCGACACCTTTTTCATATCTTGAAGAAGAATCTGTTCTTTGACCTAATTGTTTTGAAGATTTTCTTATATTGTCCCTAGCAAATTTCGCACATTCAAACACTACTTCTGTTGTTGTTACTTTAATTTCACTATTAAGCCCACCCATTATGCCTGCAAGAGCAACCGGATTTTGTGCGTCACATATTACAAGGTTATTATCATTTAACTCGAATTCTTTTTCATCTAAAGTGATAATTTTCTCCCCATTTACAGCTTTTCTGATAATAATTTGGTTGTCTTTTAAATCTTTCAAATCAAAAGCATGCATTGGCTGACCAATTTCTAACAAAACAAAATTAGTAATATCGACGATATTATTTATTGAACGCAAACCCATAGAGAATAATCTTCTTTTAAGCCATCTAGGTGACTGGCCGAGTTTTACATTGCTAACATACTTTGCCATATATCTAGGACACAAATCATAAGCCCTATTTTCAACCTTAACCTTATTAAGCGTAGAAACATTATCATTAACCACATAAGTCAAGTCTGGCATTTTTAATGGTTTATTTAATACCGCCGCAACTTCTCTTGCTAAGCCTAAAATCGACTGACAATCAGCGCGATTTGCCGTTACGTTTATGTCAAACATAACATCTTCTAATTCTAGAATTTCTTTCACTTCAACGCCAAGCTCATAGTCTTCTTTCAATATTAAAATACCATTTACCGACGCACCTTCATACCAATCATCATTAATTCCGAGCTCTTCTCCACTACAGAACATTCCCATTGATAAAAGTCCGCGAAGTTCACCGTTTTTAATAGTTTCTTTATTATAGAGAACTGCCCCATCAAGAGCAACAGGCACAATTGCCCCAACAAAAATGTTTGTCGCAGCGGTAATTATCTGTAATTTACCATATTTGCCAGCGTCAACTTGTGTAACTGAAAGTTTGTCAGCATTAGGATGTTTTTCAATGCTTAAAATTTTACAGGTGACAATTTTACTAATATGTTTTGCGACATATTCCATTTCTTCAACTTCAAAACCGCAAGAAAATAACTTATCCTTTAATATTTCCGGCGAACAATCTATTTCAACATAATCTTTTAACCAAGAAAGTGGTGCTTTCATAATTTTATCTCCTATTGAATTGTTTTAAGAACTTAACGTTATTTTCAAACAACGTCCTAATGTCTGAAATGCCATATTTTATCATGGTAATTCTTTCAATTCCCAAACCGAAAGCCAACCCAGAATAAATTTCAGAATCAATACCGCTCATTTCTAAAACTTTTTTATTAACAACGCCGGCACCGAGGATTTCTATCCAACCAGTCCCCTTGCAAAGGCTACAGCCTTTCCCGTGACACTTACAGCACGTAACGTCAACTTCTACACTTGGCTCTGTAAAAGGAAAATACGAAGGTCTAAAACGCGTTTTTGTATCATCATCAAACATTATTTTTACAAATTCGTCAAGTAATCCCTTTAAGTCGCAAAGAGAAACCCCTTTATCAACAACAAGTCCTTCAATTTGATGGAACATTGGTGAGTGTGAAGCGTCGTCATCTGCTCTATATACTCTACCCGGACTTAAAATTTTAATAGGTGGTTTTTTATTCTCCATCGTTCTAACTTGTCCTGGTGAAGTATGGGGTCTTAATAGTACGTTTTCGGTTATATAAAACGTATCTTGCATGTCTCTTGCCGGATGGTCTTTAGGTATATTTAATGCCTGAAAACAATAATAGTCAGTATCAATTTCGGGACCTTGAAATACTTCAAAACCCATACCGCAAAAAGCATCTAAAATTTTATTTTTTACAATGTTTAGCGGATGAATACTACCGCAAGCAATTTCTTTACCAGGAAGTGTAATATCTACCGCTTCGCTGTTAAATTTAGCCTGCATCTCAACATTTTTAAGCTCCTCTGCTTTACCATCAAAAAGTTCAGCAATTTCTTCTTTCAACTCATTTACTATTTTACCAAATTCCGCACGCTCTTGCGGTGGAATATCTTTCATTCCTCTAAGTAAGCTTGTAACTTCACCGTTTTTACCCACATACTTAGTTTTTAAATCTAACAAATCTTTTGTGCAAGTAATATTTTGAAGTTCACTCTTTGCATTCAATCTAATTGAATTAAATTTTTCTTTCATAAATCCTCCTAAAAATAAAAAGACACCCCAAATAGGGCGTCTTAAACGCGATACCACCTAATTCACTTAAAAAACATTAAGCCTCTAAAATCTTATAACGGTGATTAGCCGATGTAGCCTACTATTAGTTCGGTACACAACTCCAAAGTGAATAACACACACACGAGTAAAAACCTTACAGCCAAAGGGTTCCATTCTCTTTCCTCGCTACAAGCGCGTCTATCTTTTTCATCGTTTTTAATAATTATAATGTTTTTTAGTCAGGTTGTCAAGGGTTTACTGTGTAAAAGATTTATCAATAAAATATTTTACCATTTAATAACGTTTCTGGCACTTTCCCAACTAAAACCGTTTCACTGATTAGCACAGAGTTTGTATATTCTATGGTTTTCCCATCAAAAGGCAGGTTAACGTCTACTGTACACGTAATATCTACGTAAATAGAATGCATAGTTTGATTTATTCCCATAGAATTAAATTGTGAGCTAAAGCCACAGGTAACGTTAGATACGTTTACCACTTTAATATTAAGCTTATTACCATATCCAGACAATGGTTCAATGCCACTAAACGCCATAATAGGAATTGGAACGCCTTTGGATAATTCATTTTCTAAAATCAAAGAAGCGTCTTCGGTAATTTCACGCGCTAAATAGTTTATTTTATACGTATTTGCACTAATTAATATTATATCACCGACATCGTTTTTTTCTACTAAAACCAAATCTTCGTATTTTACTTTATCGTTAAGCGTATAAAGTACTACTTTATTTACAGATTGTGTACAACATTTTTTCGCATAACTAGTGTTTAATGTATGTAAATTAACGCAAATTACGCTCTTGTAATAATAGGATAAAAGCAAGACAATGCAAACTGTAATAAAAAATGCAAGAAACTTTTTTTTAGTAAACTTGCATTTTTTCCTCTTTTTATAATAAATATTTCCTTCTGAACATTCTATCATACGATAGTATATTCTTATTTAGTTAATTTTAGACTTTGATTTAAATAATAGTGAAAAAATATACCCAAATACAATAGCAGCGGTAATTCCCATCGCAGCAGAAGTAATGCCACCCGTAATCGCCTCAAAAAGACTTGTTTTAGCTCCTTTTATTGCGCCTTGAGCAAGTAGATAACCAAACCCACAAATTGGCACTGTGGCACCCGCTGAGGCAAAATCAACTATATATTGATATAACCCAACCGCTTGCAACAATACTCCTGCTAGTAAAAAATAAACTAATATTTTACCAGCTGTAATTTTTGTGTAATTTATAAGCAACTGTGCAACTGTACATATTGCACCACCAACGAAAAATACTTTTAAAAACGTTAACAAAATTTCAATAAACATCTTCAACTCTCCACAACGACAGCATGCGCTATACCAGGAATACTTTCGCCTTGCTGAGTAGATACCGAAGATAGAAGCGCGCCGGTTGACATTAATATTATTTTCTTAAATTTTTTGCTTTTTATCCTATCATAGATATAGGAGCTAAAGACTAACGAACTACAGCCAGCACCACTGCCACCTTGATAATCTGTTTCGCATAAATTATATATAAGCTCTCCACAGTCAACGTGTTGTTTTTCCACGTCAAATCCTTTTTCCCATATTAAATCTTTAAAAATTCTAGAACCTAGAGTGCCCAAATCACCGGTAACTATCAAATCATAGTCCGAAGGTGTTAGACCTGTTTCAGAAAAATGCGTAAAGATTGTATCGGCAGCAGGCGCAGCCATTGCGGCACCCATGTTATTTGCGTCTATAATTCCATAATCGACAACTCTGCCGATAGTTGCACCAGTAATTTTAGGCCCATCACCACTTGATGAAAGCACACATGCCCCTGCACCCGTAACAGTCCATTGTGCTTGAGGAGGACGAGTACATCCTAGTTCGAGTGGATACCTATATTGCCTCTCTGCTGATGAAAAGTGACTACTAGTAGAACAAACAACGCTATTTAGATAGCCACCGTCAATTAAAGTTGAACCTATGGTTAATGCTTCAGTAAATGTCGCACAAGCATTATAAACCCCTAAATATCCACACTTAAAATTCCTTGCCGAAAAGGTAGAGGCTATTATTTGATTTAATAAATCCCCTGCAATAATAGCGTCAATTTCATTTTCATTTTTCTTACTATTTTTAATCGCCCCACTTATTGCGGTAAACAACATTTTCGTTTCAGCTTTTTCAAACGTTTTTTCACCAAACATATCGTCATCTAATTTAGTTTCAAAAAACTTTCCAATGCTTCCACTACATTCTTTAGGTCCCGCAACAGATGAGGTCGAAATTATTTTTGGTTTATTTTTAAAATAAATAGTTCTTTTCATTAAAACAACCTATACCCTATAAAATATAAAAGTCCTACTAGAACACTGCTAGCTACCCCAAAAACAATTATTGGTCCAGCAACGACGAACATTTTTGCCGCAGTACCGTAAATATACCCTTCCGTTTTAAACTCAATTGCTGGAGACACAACCGAATTGGCAAAGCCGGTAATTGGCACTATAGAGCCACCGCCAGCATATTTACCTATTCTATCGTAAACTCCAAGACCTGTTAAAAACGCGCCTAAAAAAATCATAATCATTGAAACGTATGCCGATAATTCGTCGCCTTTTAAGTTTAAGGCATATTCTAAAATGTATCTAAAGATTTGTCCAACCATACAGATAACACCGCCCACCCAAAATGCATGAAATAATGATTTTTTTTGATTGGTTTTTGGCGATATTCCCTTTACGTATTCTAAATAGTTGTTATTGATAAAATATTCAGATTCTTTCATTTCTAATGTCCTTTTTTATAAATTCTTTTACAAGTATTTCCTTTTCATCTATATTTTTTAAGTATTCAGTAGTGACTTCTTTTCTCATAAATGTAATTTGTGTAATAAAAATTTTTATATACTTACAAAGTAAAATACGGCTAATATTTTAGCCGTATTTTGTCTATAATTTTATTCTCTAACCTTGAAATTTGAACTTGAGAGACTCCTAAATCTTCGGCAATCTCGCTTTGAGTTCTATCCCTGAAATATCTTAGAATTATTATTTTCTTTTCCCTATCCTCTAGTTCATCAATAATATTAGTTAAATGTATTTTATTAAGCACCTTATCCTCATTGTCGCAATATGATATTTTATCAATCAACTCAAGCCCAGACTCATCGTCTTCAAATTTATCGTAAATAGATAATGGTAATCTTGAACTATCCATAGCGATAACAACTTCATCCGCGCATACATTAAATTTTTCAGCTATATTTTCAATTGAGGGCGAAACGTTGTGCACGGCTTGATATTCATTGATGTATCGATTTATTTTATTTGCTAAAATTTTTAGTGTTCTTGACACCTTTATAGCACCGTTGTCACGCATGTATCGTTTTATTTCCCCAATTATCATAGGAACACAATAAGTGGAAAATTTCACACCGTAACTTTCGTCAAAATTTTTTATAGCTTTTAAAAACCCTATGCTAGCAATTTGATATAAATCCTCGTATTCTACGCCTTTATCTTTAAATCTTCTTATAATACTCTTAATTAATGGAGTATTATTATAAAATATTATCTCTTTAGCTTTTTCATTGCCAGACTTTGCCTTTCTTATGTAATCAAGTAATTCTTCTTGATTAAGCATACTATCACGCACATTCGGTTTTAATAATTTTAGTCATGGAAATACAAGTACCTATACCTATCTTGGATTCGACGGTTACTTTATCCATAAAGCTTTCCATTATGGTAAAACCCATTCCTGAACGCTCCTCGTCTTCCCTTGTGGTAAAAAAAGGTTCTAGCGCTTGTTCCACGTTTTCAATACCGACGCCTTTATCAATAATTTTAATATGTAGTTCATTAGCAATAATTTTCGCCTCAATAGTTATTTGACCGTTTCTTTGTGGATAGCCGTGTACTATTGAATTTGTTACGGCTTCACTTACCGCAGTTTTTATGTCAGATATTTCTGACAAGCTAGGATTTAATTTAAGTGCAAAACACGCAACTGTATTTCTAGCAAAAGACTCGTTTTCCGAACAAGCCGTAAATGTTAAACTCATTTTGTTTTCAAAAATCATATTTCACCTATCAGTATTTTGGCATTATTTTATATAAACCTGCAAGTTCAATAACTTTTTCAGCGTTTACCGATGCACCAGATATGTACGTCTTTATATTTAATTGTTTAAGCTTTTTATATCGTCCTATTAAAAGACCTATACCTGTACTATCCATAAATGATAAACCCGATAAATCAAAAATAACTCTTTCACTGTTAAGATTATCTAATAGTATTTTATCGAGTATTGATTTTGCAGAACTAGCCGAATATTCATCAAGCTCACCGTAAACATAAACGGTTAAATCCGCACTTCGTTTTTTTATTTTTATTTCCATAACTACTCCTCTTGCCTCTCATTTACTTTATCATTTAACACATAAAAAATATTGTAATTAAAAGTGTTTTAGCGCAATTTTTTGTCAAAAGAAGAAAAAATAAAAAAACAATAAAAAAAATTAAAAAACCACTTAAAAACTGTTGACTTTTTTTGTAAATTAGTATAGTATAATAAAGCGTCGTGAGTGAGCGGGGTGTAGCGCAGTTGGTAGCGCACGTGGTTTGGGACCATGGGGTCGGGAGTTCGAGTCTCTTCACCCCGACCATATATCGCAATGCACTTTATCGGTCACGCATATTTTTAAGGGCCTTTAGCTCAGTTGGTTAGAGCGGTCGGCTCATAACCGATTGGTCCGCGGTTCGAGTCCGTGAAGGCCCACCAATTAAATAATATATTTGGCCCGGTAGTACAGATGGTTAGTACGCCAGCCTGTCACGCTGGAGGTCGAGGGTTCGAGCCCCTTCCGGGTCGCCAAAAGTGCTTGTAAATATTTACAAGCACTTTCAAAGAAAACTTGACGCCTCGGTAGCTCAGTAGGTAGAGCAAGGGACTGAAAATCCCTGTGTCGGTGGTTCGATTCCGCCCCGAGGCACCACTAAGTTTTTCATTAAAGTTGAACTGCTGGTGTAGCTCAACTGGCAGAGCAGCTGATTTGTAATCAGCAGGTTGCGGGTTCGATTCCAGTCACCAGCTCCAAATTTAATAATAATTATGGGAAGGTTCCAGAGTGGCCAAATGGAACAGACTGTAAATCTGTCGTCAGTGACTTCGGTGGTTCGAATCCACCTCTTCCCACCAGTTTATAAAGGTTGCATTTGCAACCTTTTTTGTTTACTATTTGTGGATTCGAATGAGGAGAAAATTGTGAAACAATTTGTCCGCAGGACTAAACAGTGGTCACCCACTGTTTATCGGAGAAGGGCGCACAGGCGCCGAATCCACCTCTTCCCACC
>JAZNMA010000099.1:0-4694 GCA_045579345.1 Christensenellaceae bacterium
TCGCGATATACTTTATAAGTTAGCAGAAAGCGATTTACTTTGGGACAACAGAATTTCAATAGTTTCGACTTTGACGTTCATCAGAAATCATGACTTAGACGACACTTACAACCTATCCATAAAGATGATGCATCACAGACATGATTTGATGCACAAGGCAATAGGATGGATGCTGCGAGAAGCAGGCAAACGCGACACAGAACGACTATACGATTTCGTAAGAGAACACAAAGCAATTATGCCAAGAACCATGTTACGATACTCGATAGAGAAATTCGATAAAGAGACACGCAAAGAATTGATGAAATAAAAGTGTTATTTAGCGAATAACATTTCAGATTGACAGAGTGAATTTACAATCGGGATAATTACTGCACCCTATAAATTTTCCGTATTTTCCTTTTCTTTCTACTAATAATCCATTACATCTCGGACAAACTCCCGAACTGATTTTCTGACTTTTCACAGAAACATTTTCTTTCACTTTCTTAACATGATCCTTCTTATACTTCCTATCCTTAATATTTTGTTCGGTCAGAATCATAATGATACGATGGACTTCCTCATCATCAATAATAACCTCATCGTATCTCTTTATCGTTCTGTTAAGATGATTGATTTTTACTACATTTCCCGACGTATTACATTTCAGAGTCGCTCTATGGGCATAAAAACAAAAAGTACATTTTTATGTAAACCCCTAAAATGTTATTTTTTAACAATTTAACGGCTAAAAGAAGCCTTTTTTTTAGTTGTATAAAAGTTGTATTTGCTTGTATTTTGGTTGTATAAAAGTTGTATTTTAAGGAAATAAAATTGTATCATTTTAAAATAATATACAATTGTAATTCAATGAAATATAAATAAAATTATCGTTTTTAGTTGTATAAAAACAACTTGTATAAAATCAAATTTCGATATTGTTTTTATTGTATTTAAGCATTTAAACACCGATTAAACGTTTGTTGAAAATTGTAAATCTCAACATTTTTTCAAAAGTGGCATTTGTAAAGCTAAAAAACACCCGTTTAAAGCGTTTAAACGGGTGCTTTTTTTAAAGTAGGCGCAAAAAAATATTGACTATCAATAAAATATAAAAAAAAGTGTACTTTTCGTTTTTTTTAAATGTTGAGATTTGCGCAAAAAACATTGAGACGTTTATAAAAAACGTCTCATAAATATATATTTTCCAATCTCTTGTAATTTTGATAAATCTTGTTGGATTTTTTTAATTATGTTACGTATTGTTATAGTTTCTGAATTATCTGCAACAACTGATAAAACCATTTTATAAAAATCTAAATTATCATTTATTAAATCGTATGATATAGGAACACTTTTTTTTACTTTGTTTATACTGGTACGGAGACCCATTGAAATATCAAGATTATCTAAACCATGTAATTTTAAAAAGGGAATAAGATATTTAAAAATGTCTTTTTCTTTTGAATGTAATGTTTGACGGCTTATATTTAGTTTTTGTGCAATTTCTTCACGGGTTGCGCAAACAGTTAAAGCTTTGATATATTTAATTGTAAAATTATTATCTAAATAATTAGACCTATAACGGTAATAAGTTGCGTTTGAAATATTTAATATTTCGATAATTTCTTTTTTGCTTTTGCCCTCTTTTATGAGTTTGTTAAAATGCTGTTCTTTAAGATTCATGTGTTTAGTTTTTTGTGTTTTAAAGGCGGGTTTTGCCCGCCTTGATTATTTATAAATTATTGGTTATCTGTTCATTGTAAAACTTAAAATCTTCATTATTTTCCAATGCTAACGCTAAAAACAGATTTTTTAGCTTAAGTAAGTGATAAATGTCGTTAGAAACTGTCTCGCTTGTAAAGTCACTGTTTGAACCTGCGAAGATAACATAGTTTGTCGTGATCTCTTCGATGATTGACGCCACTTCGGAGGCTGTGTAATTGATTGTTAAGAACTTGTTTAACGCTTCGGTCTTTAAGCCTTTGACGGCTTGTTTTGTGTTGTTATTCATGGGTAATTGTAGGAATATATAAAGCCCTTAAAGATGTCCTACTCTTACCCAGAGTTCGGCGCGTCACCGCAAACCGCATCTTTAAAGGGCTTAAATTGTACTTTCTTTGTTTATTCATATTTGGGTAATTTAGGAGTTGCAAATATATAATTTTTTTAAAAAATGTCGGAACTTTTTAGGTATTTTTTTTATACATCAGCACTAAGGGGTATTTTTGTTTTTAAAATATGTAAAAGATATGGCGCAAACATTTGTTTTAAATGATAATAGTGTTAATTCTCACGGATTTATAGTAAAAACAGAGGGTATAGATATAACCCGTTTTTGTAAAAATCCCATCATGTTATATAACCATGACCGAAACGGCGGTATTATTGGTTGTTGGGAAAAACTAAGGGTTGAAGACGGTAAATTATTAGCTGATGCCGTATTTGATGAAAAAGACGGCTTAGGCTCGATGATAAAGAATAAAGTTGACAGGGGCTTTATAAAAGCCGTTTCTATAGGTATTGATCCACTGGAAGAAATAATTGAAAATGGCGTTAGAACAGTCATTAAAAGCGATTTAATTGAAGTTTCTATAGTTGATATTCCAGCCAACCCTAATTGTGTTAAAACGTTAAGAAATAGCAAAAATATATTGCTGTTGTCTTATTCTCAAGAAGATTTAAAGAGCCAATTAATTAAGTTACTCGGATTGAATGAAAATGTATCTGATGCTGAAATAGTTGAGTTAGTTAAAAAAAATATTAACAAGGAAAATTTTAAAGATGAAATAGATGAAGCTTATAGAAATGGAGTTGTTGACGAAGTAGAAAAACAACTTTTATATAAAAGCGATAAGATGATGATAAATAATTATTTATCAAAGCGTAAGGAAGTTTTAAGAAAGGAGATTGAAAAGGTTGTTGAAAAAAACTACAAAGAAGGTAAATGTTATTTTGACCAACAGAAAATGTATATTGAAATTGGTGAAAAAATAGGATTGTCGAAGTTAAAAAAACACTTTTCAACAATTCCAAAACATATTAGGATAGTTGATATGATTAATTGCCGTAACGAATGGACGTTAGAGGACTACAGGAAGCACGCCCCTGAGGAACTAAAAAACAACCCACACTTATACGAAACACTTGTAAACCAAGAAAAAAACAAAAAAACAAACATTAAAAAATAAATTATATGGCACTTAATAAGGAAGTTTGGATAAACCAAATTAAAGAAAAATTTTACCCCGAAGACAGCTTTTTAAATGCTGTTACGGATATGTCTGAATTTGTCGACAATGACAAAATACACATGCCGAGCGCAGGCATAGACCCCGAAGTATTAGTTAATAATACAACGTATCCAATTTCTATTGTAAAGCGTGAGGATGACGATTTTACAGCTGTTTTGGATAAATTGGAAACCGTCAATACGATAGTTCGCCGCCCTGACGAATTAGAATACTCCTACGACAAATTAGAAAGCGTTATCAGGCAACACCGTTCAACTCTCAGAACGACAGCAGCCAGAAAGGCATTACACGCGTTTGCGCCACAAAAAGACGGCTTAAAAACGCCAGTTATAGAGACAACAGGCGAACTTTGCGGAACCCGCAAACGTTTAACATTTGTTGACATTTTAACGCTTAAAGAACGTTTTGACGATGCCGAGATCCCATTTGAAAAACGTTGCTTAGTTCTTCATCCTAAACATGTTACCGATTTACTATTAGCTGACATTGCATTATTTAAGGATTTGACAGAACTAAAGGACGGCAACCCTTGTAAATTTGGCGGTTTTTCAATTTATCAATTTTCTTACTGTCCTAAATATGAATTAGTTGACGGAATTTTAACAAAGCAGGATTTAGGCTCTGAAATGGGTTCTTTTGCTTCTGTTGCGTTTCAAGGTGAAGAAGTCATGAAAGCTGACGGACAACTTTATATGTATAGCCGTGAGGATGATCCAGAACACAGGGGAACAATAATTGGATTTGATAAGCGCTTTATTGCACTTCCAATTAGAGGAATAGGGGTTGGCGCAATTGTTAGCGGTTTAGTATAAAACAACTTCATCATGTTATTATCTATCCGTTGCCCAACAAACTACTGTTAAAATGATTATTATTTTTTGAATTATTAAAACCTCCCATAGCGGAGGTTTTTTTACAATAATAAACATATAAAGAGATGAAAGAAATAGGTTTTAGAAGCACAAAAAAACGTATTAAAGAGATTTTAAATATTGTTCAAAGAGAGTATCAACCAGGCGTACAAAAACGGAGTTATAAGGCTGTTTGGAGACAATTTATTTATCCCAAATACGGTATTTGTTACGATACGCTTTTGTCTTACATCAAAGTTAAACCGTCACAATTGAATGAAGATATAAAAAAATGAAATTGAGCAAACAATATAATAAAAAAACGTTCAAGTAATTGTAAAACAATAATTTGAACGTTTTTTATTATTTATCTTCAGAAAGCAGTTTTTAAGAGTACGATTTTAAAGCGTTAAAAATATAAATCCTTGATAATGAATAATTTAAAAATGTAAAGTTGTAATTTTTTAAATTTAATATAAATTATTGAAAATCAATGATTTATACAATAATAATTTGTAAACCTTATATGAGACGATTTTTTTTAATAATTTTATATACAAGTGATTGTAAAACAATAACTTGAACGTTTAAACACCACTTTTTAAAA
>JAZNMA010000100.1:0-2412 GCA_045579345.1 Christensenellaceae bacterium
CGCACTGAACTAGATGAAGAATACGAAGTATAAAAAATAAAACCGCGTTGGCGCGCGGTTAGGAATGAGGAATCAACATGTTCACTATTAAAAATTCCTCTGTTGTTATTAACTATTATAACACATGTGAGGAAAAAAAGCAAGTAGCACAGAATGACGTTAATATATATGCTCATTCAAAAAAAGTAACGCGTGATTGCACATCACACTTTGTAAAATATTTACGTGATTCTAAAGAATATTCGAAAGCTAATCGTGTTGAATCTTGCGGTAGCTTTTTACAATTCAAATATTACCCGAGTATTGACGTTACTTCCTTGCATAGTATAAATTTATGTCGGGAACGTATGTGTTTAAATTGTCAGTTTAATTTGGCTCGAGAACGTGCGCGCGTTCTTCGAAGAGCAATAACAGGGAAACAGATTTTTTTTACAACGTTAACCGTTGAAAATTGTTCGGGTAGTGTCTTGCGCGATACACTAAATAAAATGATTTCTGCACAACGTAGAATGTTTAGGCACTTTAAAAATAACGATTATTATCGTAGTGTTGAGGTAACATATAACAAACGTGATGATACCTATCACCCACACCTACATATAATTCATCTTGAAGAATTACCGCTTTCGCCATCACGTTTAAATAAAACTTGGCGTGATTTTGTTGTGGGTGATGGTGTAAAATGTTCAAGAGAATGGTTGAGTTGTAAACAAGAACTTGCAAGTGATTTAAATTCTACCGCGTTAGAAATGAGCAAATATATAACCAAACCTACGGATATTGGGAAAAACACTATTCCAACGTTATATACTCAATGCAAAGGTCTACACCTACATCAGGCTAGAGGATATTTTAAAAGACAGATTAAGGCTATAACAGAAAGTACCGAACGTGTAAAAGCGGAAGAACTGCAACGTTTAAGTAGCTTTGATTATGAAATTTATTCGTACTTATGGAACGGTGACAATTATATTCAATGTGATTTAAAATCATATAATAATGAGGTGTAATGTATGGGTTTTGATATAGATGATATTTTAGATATATGTTTAGATTTAGAAAATGCGCTTATACAAATATTTGATACTATTGATATTGTTAAACGTGATAAAGTGATTTCTTATGTTAAGGATAGTTTAATGGTTGTATATCAATATAATTGTGCGATTCAGGAAATGTTAAAAGATTAAAAGGTGAGCGGAGCAAACTATGTTTAGCTCCGCTTAATTATTTAAAAACAAACAGAAGAATAAATCTGTCAAGGGCGTAGCTTTGTATACCCTTGACGGATTTTTCTTTGTTTGTTATTAGTTACTTTGTTTCCGCAAACAAACAAAATATGCATTTTGTATAATTGTCCGCTCCGCTCCCTAATTACAGGGGGGCTAATCGCCCCTACAAAATGGATATTTTGTATGATTGCTCCCAATATTCGCGTGGGCTTGTGTCCCATAAGCGACACAAACTCCACGCCCTATATGGTGTGCTCCACCCCAAAAACAAAAATTGCGCTTTTTTGTTTTTGTGGTGGGTTTTGGTGTGTGCTAACCTTGGGAGCGCAAAAAAACACATCACAGATGATGTTTTTTTGGCTTTATGGTAGAGCGAATGAAAAAGGGGCAAAAGCTAAAATTTTTTTGCTTTGTGGGTTGTTCTCTGTGGGTAAAAAAATTTTGTTTGTCGCGTTTCGCTTTTGCCCCCATGGTGGGGGCTTTGCCCCCTTTCCCCCCATAGCATGGCGTTGTGGGTGTTTTTCTTGGGTTGTTCTCTGTGGTATACAATTACGCGCTTTAATTGTCAAGGGTATACAGAGCTTTCGCCCTTGACAATTTCGCGCTTAAATTGGTCACGTTGGTTAAGCGGTTAAGCAAAAAAATGCTTAACCGCAACATACCACGTAGTGTTTAATAATTAATAGAAAAAACTTTACAAGAATTTATTAAAAATTTTAGTTTCAAAATTATTTGACTTATCAATTTAATTGTGTTATAATGTCAACTAACAGATTAAACATTTAGGTTTTAATTCTGTTTAATTGTTACTTGAGTTGTTATATCATATTGGAAAAGGGGTGTACCAATGGGAAGATGGAAAATGTTCGGTAAACAGATTACTATAAGAGTAACGGAAAAACAATACGAAAAATGTAAGACTTTTTGTTTTAAAAATAGTATTACGTTGAATGAGCTTGTTCGGTTGTGTTTGGATATTGCAACTAGTGAAAACGAATTCAATGCAGAGAAATTTGTTAAACAATGGTTTATGCGAATGCGCACTGAACTAGATGAAGAATACGAAGTATAAAAAATAAAACCGCGTTGGCGCGCGGTTAGGAATGAGGAATCAACATGTTCACTATTAAAAATTCCTCTGTTGTTATTAACTATTATAACACATGTGAGGAAAAAAAGC
>JAZNMA010000101.1:0-1965 GCA_045579345.1 Christensenellaceae bacterium
AGGCAAGGCAAAAGACACTCTGAACTACCAAACACACAAAACGACGGATTAATTACCGAGGCGTTAAAATATTTGCACGCAGAATTTTTAAATAATCCATCGCTGGAGAGCGTAGCGTCAAAATGCAATTTGCAAGCAAATTACTTTTGCCGAAAATTCAAATTAAGCACGGGCAAAACTTTTAAAGAGTATTTGACTGAACTAAAAATTAACTACGCTAAAAGACTTTTATCAACCAGCGATTTTACAACGGCTGAACTTTGCTATAAATGTGGTTTTAATACAATTTCTACTTTTTTAGAGCAATTCAAAAAGCAAACAGGCAAAACACCAAAAGAATATAGAAAAACTCGTATTTAACATTATACGAATATTTTTACAATAGTTTTTAGTGTATTATTGTATAATAATCGGAGCAGTGTTTGAATATAACAAAATAATACATTTTATGCAGTATTTTAAACAATCCAAATAAACATTAAAAGCATTAAAAAAGCACTCAAACGAGTGCTTTTTTGTTTTTATTTGCAATTATTTGCGTGGGTTTTTAATATTAGCTTGTGCTCGTTATCTTTTGCCCTTAGCGACAAATTGCCCGTTTAATATTAGGCTGTTATCACGATACTATTATCCATATATTTATCCGCCGTAGCGGTTGTATTCAGTTTTAATTTTTTTTAAGTTTTTCCCTTATCATTCTTATGTTATATAAACACCTTTACCGTCAAATCTTGCCATTGATTTGGTCTAAGCATACCGTCTTTTTCCTTTCGGTAAGACCTTGCCGATTTATAATCAATCGTAAATTCCCATACTAACTTTTTCATATCGTTTGGCATGTCAATTAAGTCAAAGTTCATATACCAATTAAAGCACGTTTCCGTTACGGGAACAATGGTATGAACGAACTGTTTAATCACTTCTCTATCTACGTAGTGTTCGGTAAAATCCATCTTTGATAATAGGAAATCTTCTACCTTTTTTGCAGGCTCTTCTTCCCCGTCTTCGTTTGGAACCATCCCCGCATCAAGAATACGCCTTTTGTTTATAAGTTCGATTTTCTCTTGCTCAATTTCCTTTTTGAGTTCTAAGTAAGATTCTTTCGGGATTTCGTCTTCCAAGCGCATACGAGTTAAGCGTTTTAGTTTTTCGTCTAACTTTGCTATCTCTTTATCAACCGTTGCCTTAATTTCCGCCGCTTTTTGATATTCTTGAAACACACCGATTTGATATAAAGACGACACGTTATTTAGAATATCTTTCTTGTTACCCCATAACCCTGCAAAAATATGCCTTGCCATCATTTCTAATTTCCAATCGCATATTTCTCTAAGATTACAACTTTTTGAATCGTCAATCCCTGCTTCAATTCTAATATCCTTAGAACCATAGTTAAGTTGGTTATAGCATTTATATCCATAGATGACTTCGCCGTTTTTATTTTTGCGCCATTTGTTTTTGCGCATTTTATAACCGCATCTACATTTTAATTTCTTCGTCCAAACGTCGCCACTTTCGTGAATACCCGTTTTATGAAGAACTTCACCGTTTTCCGTGCGAAATTTGCTATACCTTGTGCGTTGTTCTCTAATTTGCTTGCATCTATCCCATTGCTCTTCGGATATAATCGGCTCAAAATCGCCTTTTACGTAAAGATAGGTATCTTCGTCACGGTTTATAATAATTTTTTGGTCAAGGAAATTATTTCTTCGTGATTTTAAGTACGCAGGATAGCCTTTATAGGTTGAGTTATGTAGTACTCGTGAGACTTTTGCGTTTTCCCATCTAACTAACCCCGAACTATCTTTTCTTTTACGTCTTATCATCTCATCACGAATTTGAGATATTCCTTTGCCCGCCGAATACATATCGTAAATCATACGCACCGTTTCGGCTTGTTCTTCGTTGATTACGTAAGTTCCTTTTGCCTTGTCCCTATCATAACCAAGAATATTACCACTTCCA
>JAZNMA010000102.1:0-29164 GCA_045579345.1 Christensenellaceae bacterium
GACGATAACGTTTCAGTTTATAAGAGGGTAGAAGCGACAAAGGGTTCAGTTGAAGGTTATAGAGAGAAGATTAACGAACTATTGTTTGCGTTCTCAACCGACCCAGGTTCGTTAAACACTTATATGGGTTATGAGATTAAACCCACCGATAACGATTGGGCAGAAGAATTTACTTGGGCTGGTCAAGAACTTCTTAAAATGGGTGGTAACAGTTATATAATGGTTGCAACGGATTACGGTTATCACATTATGTTCTACTCGGAAGCATTTGATAGTGATTACAACTTTGAAACTTTAGTTGACTACCTTAATTACGTTGAAAATAAGACTTTAGATGAAGCTGGATGGATAAACGAACTTAACGTTAGACTAGCTGATTGGGATGAATACGAAAATACTTATCTCTACAGTTTATTTGAAAGTATTTGTTCAACAAAGGTAACTAACGAACTTGCCAAAGTAGAAAACAAAATATTGAGTGATTACATTTATAACAAGGATAGCAAGGGCGTAGTTGAATACGAAAGCAGATACAGTGATTTGTATAAATAATAATTAGAAAAATGGACAAAGCGGATTATCGTTTTGTCCATTTATATAGACATATGATACTTTATTTTGACACGGAAACGACCGGGCTTTACCCGGGGCAAATATGCCAATTATCATACGTTATGCAGACGGGTGACCAACTGTTATCGCGTAATTTCTTCTTTAAGGTAGAAAGCGTTGATTATAATGCGTATTTAATACATGGCTTTTCAGTTGAAAAGCTGAATCGGTTATCAAATGGGAAAACTTTTGCCGATTACGCTGACGACATTGAAAAAGATTTTTTAAATGCAGACGTAGTTATTGCACACAACTTTTCATTCGACCAAATGTTTATGCGAGCGGAGTTTGAAAGAGTTGGAAAGGTTTTTGCGGTAAAAAAAGAATTTTGCAGTATGAAAAAGAGTACTCCGCTCTGTGCACTAAAGCGAGCACGCGGGGTTGGGTATAAATATCCAAAACTATCAGAACTTTGCGCCTTTTTAGAAGTTGACGATATTCAAATACAAAAAGCATCAGAAGAAATGTTTGGCGCAAAAGTTGGATTTCACGATGCTCGGTTTGATACCACCGCACTCTGTCTTGCAGTTAATCGTGGTATTAGATATACGGATGCTTTTAATAGCCTAGAGGAATTCATTTAAGGAGTAAAAATGAATATAGACTTTTTATCGGTTTTAATAGTTGTTTTATCTTTAATACTTCTCGCCGTGCCGGGATTTTTATTGGTCAAAGGTAAATTACTTTCCGAGAGTGCATCGGGTGCACTTTCTAATTTAGTTTTATACGGTTGTCAACCTGTACTGGTATTTATGAGCTTCCAAGAATATTATAGTTCTGAAATAGCGCTCAATATTTTAATCGTTGCAGGACTTGGTTTTTTAGTACATTTTATAATGTTTGGTTTAATGGCGCTCATATTTCCAAACAAGAAAGATGAGAAAAGAATAAGAGTTGTTAAATACGGTAGTTGCTTTGCGAACTGCGGATTTATGGGGTTGCCTTTTTTACAAATGCTCTTTGAGAAAACGCCTTACCAAGGTGAAATAATTATTTATGCCGCAACCATTGTGGCAGTATTTAATATTTTGAATTGGACTGTCGGTGTATTTATGATGACTAAGGATAAAAACGAGGTTTCTACAAAGAAAATTCTTTTTAATCCTGTAATTATTGCCGTTATTTTAGGTGTGATATATTTCTTTGTTGTTAAAAAACCAATTACTGATTTAGTTGAGAGCGGTACGTCTTTACACAAAGCGCTTTCAAAAATAATGGGTAGTATAGATACGATAGGGGATATGGTAACGCCACTTTCAATGACGGTTATAGGTATGCGCCTTGCAAAAATAAATATTAAGCAATTATTTGCGGATAAATGGGCATACGTCGTTTGTGCGTTTAAGCTTGTGGTTATGTCTTTTATAACAATGTTAATAGTTGCTTTTTTACCTGTGAGCATATCAATAAAATACGTATTGTTTTTCTTGCTCTCAATGCCGTCGGCAACAAGTACAGCCTTATTTGCGGTAAAGTTTGGAGGAGATGGAGATTCAGCATCGGTTTACGTGCTTCTAACCACAACACTCTGTATTTTAACAATTCCGCTTATGTACTTAATGTTCAGCGGTGTTTTTGGAATAGTGGCATAGGTATAAAAAGATAAAAAAATTGTAAAATAATATTAAAAATGCTTGTAAAAAGTTTTGCTATTTGTTAAAATACAATAGCAAAACTTAGTTAGGGGTATCGCCAAGCGGTAAGGCAACGGACTCTGACTCCGTCACTTCGTTGGTTCGAATCCAGCTACCCCTGCCAAAATTAACCTAATTCGGACTCACAATGTTTGGATTAGGTTTTGTTATAATAAGCAAGGGAAAATGTTATGAAAAAAGTTACTTTAAGAGAAAAATTATCAGCAAGAAAAATCAAAAAACCTAACTTTATATATAATGTTTTAGGTTGGGTTTGGAAAACGTTTGTTGCAAAAAAGTACAATGCGCATTATACTTTTAAGACTAAAATTGATAAAAGAAGCCAGTTTATCATGATAAGTAATCACGCATCAAGAATGGACTATATCTATACCGGTATTCCAATGCTTCCTGCTAGAATGAATTTTGTTGCGGGGTATAATGAATTTTTCCGTTCACACTTGCAAGGTGTTTTTAGTATTTTAAGAGTTATACCTAAAAAGAATTTCGTACCCGATAACTACACTATCCGAGAGATAAACAGAGTTATAAAATCGGGCGGGAATATAATGATTTTCCCAGAAGGCATGAGCTCTATTTCGGGAGCAAATCAACCAATAGCAATTGGAACGGGTAAACTAATTAAACATTATAAATTACCAGTTTATTATTCTGTTATTAAAGGCGCATATTTAACCAGCCCAAAATACAATTTAAAAGATAGGGTTGGAAAAGTAGAAGTGGTTATAGATAAACTTTTTACGCCAGAAGAATTAGAAGCTCTTTCTGTAGAGCAGATTGAGGATAAAATAAATAAATCAATATATCACGACGACTACGCTTGGAATAAAATAGAGCAAAATCATTATGATATAGGCGAAAACGGAGCGGAAAGATTAGAAGATTTGATTTTTTATTGCCCAAAATGTAAACGTCAACATGTTATGAAAGGAGAGGGAAACAAGTTTTACTGCACAAATTGTGGTAACGGCGGAACTTTAAAAGATACTTACGATATAATTCCTTTTAACGACGAGTGCGTTATCCCAACAACACTGACCGAATGGTTTAATTTACAAAGACAGGCAATTAAAGAGGAAATTAAAGACGAGAACTTCCGTCTAACCGAAAAGGTTAAACTCGGCAATCTTTTAGATTATGAGTATTTAAAAGAACAAAAAACTTCTGAAATTGTAGGAGAGGGGCTTTTAATCCTCGATAGGGCAGGGCTTACTTATGAAGGGACGAGAAACGGCTTACCATTTAATTTCCACATTGATAGCCTTTCATTACCGACGTACGGCATGTGTACCGATTTGAGTCGTTTTTACACTTTTTATAATGGTGAGTTTATGGAATTTTATCCTGAAAACAACGTTGTTGAAAAGTTCTTTTTAGCTACCGAAGAAATCCACCGTGCTAACGGAGGCAAATGGCAAGATTTTAAGTTTGATTATTAATATAATCGCCACGCATAGTAATGCGTGGCGATTATATTTATATTTATAATTTTATTTCAGCGTATAACATAAGCATGGATAGAGCGGTTATTGATGCAGTTTCCGTTCGTAATATTCGTTTACCTAATGAAATAATCTCTCCATTAATCTCTTTGAGTTTTTCAATTTCTTTTTCATCAATACCGCCTTCAGGACCGATAAAAACACCAATCTTCATATCTTTTTTTATTCTTGACATTGCAGAAACAGTCGTCGTCATACCTTGAGTATTCTCATAAGGCACTAAAAACAAATCCATTTCTTTTGCAAGTTCTATTGCTTTTTCAAAATTAATTGGGCGCATAACTTCGGGTATGCAAACGCGTTTACTTTGTTTTGCTGCGCTTTCTGCGATAGCTTGCCAGCGTTCGGTTTTAGATTGTTTTTTCTTTTCTTCAATTTTTACAATTGAGCGAGATGTTTCTACAGGAATGATAGCGTCTGCGCCAAGCTCCACCGCTTTTTGTATAATTAATTCCATTTTATCGCTTTTTGGTAAGCCTTGAAAAAGATAAACTTTTATTGGCAATGCCGTGTTTTGATAATTGGTTTGTACTACGGATACTACTACTTCACAATCACTAAAACTATCAATTTTACACAGATTACTAACGTTATCAGTGCTTATTAAAAGCTCGTCACCGACTTTCATTCTTAAAACGTTTTTAATGTGATTAAAATCATTACCTGTTATATAATATTTGTTATCAATTAAATCTGCTTTGTTCAAGAAAAAATTAAACATATATTTAACCTATATAATTCTTTATAAGAATATTTTACCATAAATGTGTAATTTTAGCAATAATCTATAATATTTATTGTCCATAAAGAAGAATTTTCAAAAGATTTATTAATTTGAACAAAAAATTATTTATTAATCAATAATGCCACGATAAATCGTTGACAAATGTTTTTTAAAGTATTAAAATCAATGAGGTTGTTTAGATGAAAGGAGAAAGATATGGAGACAGGAGATATTTTACTTACCTTATCAATTGCCCTCTTTGCAGGTTTAATGTTGTCGCGTCTTGCAAAATTGGTTAAACTTCCTGCGGTAACCGCATATCTAGTTGCGGGTATTATTGTTGGACCGTTTTGTCTTGGAGCGTTTAACTTAAACGGTTTAGGTTTTCAACATTCAAACGTTGAGTTGTATGGTGTTATTTCCGACGTGGCATTAGGTTTTATTGCTTTTACGATTGGTAACGAGTTTAGGCTTTCTCAGCTTAAAGCAATAGGTAGGCAAGCAACGGTAATAGGTATATTGCAAGCTGTAGTAACAACAATATTTGTTGACGTTGCGCTTATAACTTTGCATTTTATAATACCTGATAAATTGTCTCTATCATCAGCAATAGTTTTAGGAGCGGTTGCGTCAGCTACTGCGCCTGCGGCAACCTTGATGGTTGTTCGTCAATATAAGGCAAAAGGACCTTTGACCGATACCTTACTACCAGTAGTTGCGATTGATGATGCTGTGGGTTTAGTGTTATTTGCAATTTCATTTGGTATAGGAAAAGCATTTTTACCAGGCGGGAAAATAAATTTTATTTCCATAATTGTTGAACCGCTTATTGAAGTCATTATTTCATTAGGATTAGGCGCATTAATGGGTTATTTATTTACCTTTTTTGAACGCTTTTTTCACTCTCGTTCAAAAAGACTTGCCATGTCGGTTGCGTTCGTTTTCTTAACTGTAGGTATAACATTACTAGATATTCCACCAATATGGGGAGTTCATATAAGCTTTTCATCACTTTTATCATGCATGATGCTAGGTACAATTTTCTGTAACATTTGCGATTTTTCCGCAGAACTTATGGATAGACTTGACCGTTGGACCGCACCTATATTTATATTGTTTTTCGTAATAAGTGGTGCGGAATTTGACCTTACTGTTTTAGCAGACCTATTGATAATTTTAATTGGTATAGTTTATATTTTATTCCGTTGTTTAGGTAAATATTTTGGTGCGTATACAAGTGCTAAAATGGTTAAAAGCCCTGATACTGTAAGAAAATATTTAGGAATAACTTTATTTCCGCAAGCAGGAGTCGCGCTCGGTATGGCAATAAAAGCATCTGACCCATTAAGAGGTTTAGGGGCTGAGGGCGAAATTATTAAAAATATAATCTTATTCTCTGTTTTAATTTACGAGCTTATAGGACCGTTCTTAACCAAAATTTCGCTTATTAAAGCGGGCGAAGTTAATCCGGAGGAAAGACTAAGTGCTAGAGATAAGCATATTGAGGAATTGAAAAAAGCAGAAGAAAATAATCAAGCTTGAGTAATTTAATAAATACTATCTAAAATAAAAAGTCACGCATGTATGCGCAATTCCCTATGGGAAGAGCGACTATGCGCGTGACTTTTTTGTTATAAAAAAATCGGTACGAAACCGTACCGATAATTTTTATTATTCCCACTCAATAGTGCCGATGGGCTTTGGAGTTAAGTCAAAAAGTACTCTGTTTATGCCGTCAACTTCTTTTGTAATTCTATCCGTAATTTTATGGAGAACGGGGTAGGGGATTTCTTCAATAGTTGCGCTCATTGCATCAACAGTATTGACTGCACGAATGATTGCTGGCCAACCTTCGTATCTTTTCCCATTTTTAACACCGACGCTCTTAGTGTCTGGAATTGCGATAAAATATTGCCAAACTTTACCTGCAAGTCCACAAATTTCAAATTCTTCACGCAAGATAGCGTCCGCTTCGCGAAGAGCGTGAAGTCTATCTCTTGTAATTTCCCCTAAACATCTAACGCCAAGACCAGGACCGGGGAATGGCTGACGATAAACCATAGTTTTTGGAAGACCTAATGCATCGCCAACAATTCTAACTTCGTCTTTATATAAAAGGCGAACTGGTTCAACGAGTTCAAATTGCATGTCTTCGGGGAGCCCCCCTACGTTGTGATGTGCCTTAACACCGTCACTTTCAATAATGTCGGGATAAATCGTTCCTTGCGCAAGGAAGGAAATGCCTTGAAGTTTACTAGCTTCTTCATCAAACACTTTTATAAACTCATTGCCGATTATTTTTCTTTTTCTTTCAGGTTCTTTAACACCGACTAAAAGATTTAAGAATCTATCCGTTGCGTCAACGTAAATGAGATTAGCATCAAGTTCTTTTCCAAACACTTCAACAACTTGTTCGCTTTCACCTTTTCTCATAAGTCCATGATTTACGTGTACGCATACGAGTTGCTTACCGATAGCTTTGATTAAAAGAGCGGCAACGACAGAGCTATCAACTCCACCGGAAAGTGCGAGAAGAACTTTTTTATCGCCCACTTGATTTCTTATAATTTTTATCTGTTCGTCGATAAAAGCGTTCGCTAATTCGACTGTAGTGATGCGTTTCATATCATCAGGTCTTTTGTTACAATCCATAAAAATTCTCCAAATTGAAATTTAACGATATAATTATACAACACTATTAAATCAAATTCAAGCGCTTTTAATGATAATTTTTTTACTTTAACATTAAAATTTCTAATCGCAAGTATAATTTGTAAAAATAATTTTATTTAGATGAGTGTTTATTGCGAAAAAACAGCTATTAAGCCTTAAATCCTTTACAAAAATTTTTGCATGTGTTAAAATTTAAAAATTGAAAAGTTCAAAGGGAAGACAAAATTTGAAAAAAATTAATTTATTGGGGCAAATCTTACTATTTAGCGCAACTCTTGCGTGGGGGACGTCTTTTCTCATCTTAAAAAAAACTATTGAAGAAGTGCCCGCATTTTACGTCATTGCTTTAAGATTTTTGTTCGCGGGCGTAATTTTGATGCTTGTTTTCATCAAAAAGCTTAAATTTCTTAATAAAAAAACTTTTATTGCGGGAGTGGTAATAGGATTATTTGTTGCGGCGGCTTATATGGCACAAACTTTGGGGCTTAAGCACACCACACCGGGTAGAAACGCTTTCGTTACAGCTTCTTATTGCGTAATGTGCCCATTTTTAATGTGGGGAATTTTTAAGAGGAAACCCAACGCAAATAACATTGTTTCTGCAGTTATATGTTTAATTGGTATTGGTTTAATTTCCCTTTCTGGAGAGGGAGAGGATGGTAATGCGTTGATTGGCGACGCTTTAACTCTTATTGGAGCGTTATTTTTCGCTTTTCAAATAGTCTTTATCAATAAGTATCAAGAGTTAGGCTTAGATAACGTTTTAATGCTAATATTTAACTTTTTAACGGTAGGGATTGTTTTTGCTATTTCTTCTTTAATATTTGAATTTCCAAAAGAGGGGATTAACGGCTATTATTTAAATAAAGAACAGATAATTAAAGTTGCTTATCTTGCAGTAATGTGTACTTTATACGCACAATCTGCACAGTTAATTGGGCAAAAGTACACAAAGCCTAACCAATCGGCAATTATTTTAAGTTTGGAGGCTGTATTTGGTGCCCTATTCTCAGTAGTTTTTGGTGCTGAAAAACTTTCGTTTATTATAGGCGCCGGATTTGCCGTCGTGTTTATTGCAATTCTTATTAGTGAACTTAATTTTGATTTAAGAAAAATATTGAAAAAACGAGCGAAAAGCTTGGGAGAACAGTCTACAAATAAAGACTAAAGGAGAAAAAATGGAAGAGAAAAAAATTGTGCCTAAAGAAAGAGAAAAATTTGGTTCAAGACTAGGGTTTATCTTGATTTCCGCAGGTTGCGCAATAGGTCTTGGCAACGTGTGGCGTTTTCCGTATATCGTAAGTCAATACGGTGGCGCGGCATTTATACTTTTATATTTGTTGTTTTTAGTGATTTTTGGCCTACCGATTATGACAATGGAATTTGCCGTAGGTAGAGCGAGTCAAAAAAGTATAGCAAGTTCTTTTACTGCTTTACAGCCAAAGAATACAAAATGGTATTTATTTAGCTGGCTAGGGATAGTTGGGAATTATCTTTTAATGATGTTTTATACCGTTGTCACAGCGTGGATGTTTATCTATTTTTATAAAATGGCAGTGGGGGATTTCTCTAATCTAACAGCTCAAGAAGTTTATGCTCAATACGACACAATAAAAAGTAAGTTTTTATTACAGTTTATAGTCACTGCTTTAGTAATAGTTGTAGGTGTATTCATATGTTCACTTGGCTTAAAGAAAGGAGTGGAAAAAATTAATAAAGTAATGATGATTTGCCTTCTTGCAATTATAGTAATTTTAGCCGTATACGTATGCACGCTAGACGGGGCTGGTGAAGGACTCAAATACTATCTTGTACCCAATTTTAGCAAGATAATGTTTGATGCTAAAGGGAATTTTATTTTAGGGCAAGTACTGTTTGCGGCGTTAGGGCAGGCATTTTTCACCTTATCAATAGGTATGGGCTCTATGGCAATTTTTGGTAGTTATATAAAAAAAGATAGAAGCTTGTTTGGTGAAGCTGTATCTATTGCCGGTCTTGACACAGGAGTTGCTTTTGTCGCTGGACTAATCGTAATTCCAGCAACTTTCGTTTATAAAGTTGATGAAGCAGTGATGGGTGGTCCAGGATTAATATTCCAGACTTTGCCAAATATTTTTAATAATATTCAAGGCGGACAAATTTGGGGCGCGCTGTTCTTTTTATTTATGATTTTTGCGGCGATGTCAACTGTCACTGCGGTATTTGAAAATATAATTGCTTTCGGTATGGATAAATGGGGCTGGTCAAGAAAAAAATCTTGCATAATAAATTTATTAATGCTGATAATTTTATGTTTGCCTTGCGTTTTGGGTTACTCAGTATTTACAGGCTTTACGCCCTTCGGCGAGGGTAGTAGCGTTTTAGATTTAGAGGATTTTATAGTAAGCAACAACATTTTACCGATAGGTTCACTAATATACGTGTTGTTCTGCACACTTGATAAAAACGCTTGGGGGTGGAATCAATTTTTAACCGAATCAAATCAAGGGAAAGGCTTAAAGTTGCCAAAAAAATTGAGAATTTATTGTAAATACGTTCTGCCGATACTTTTAATTATTTTTTACGTATACGGAATACTTAGCACCTTTAAGGTCGTATAAATAAAATTAAATCCCCGTCAAAATTGGCGGGGATTTTTTATATTATAAATCCGAATAATAGTACGGAAAGGCAGGCAAATATAGCAACGGTAAGTAGAGAGCGTTTACAAATTGAGGCTATTATTGCAACCGCAGTTCCAATTAGTGCAGTCCAAAAATTTCCAGTGGAATAAAGCACGTAGGGGAAAGTCATCGCAGATAGAACTGCGTAAGGCAAATAAAACAGAAAGCTTTTTAAGTAAACTGAAGTTATTTTTTTTCTAAAAAAAGCAAGTGGCAACATTCTGATTAAGTAAGTTACGCCTGCCATAACTATTATCATTAAAGCCATTTTAGGTAGTGGCATTTTCTTCACCCCCTTTTATAGGGAAAATGAAAGCCATTACCCCTGCTGAAATGATTGCGCTAATTATTATAGAAATGCCTTCTTTTATACCGCAAAGATATGGAACGTAATAAAAAGCAACACTGATAGCACCACCGAATATAACCGCAGGGAGGACCCCTTTGGTGGTTATTGAAGGTGGAATTATAATAGCAATAAACATAGCATAAAGGGCAATTCCGAGTGCATTAGTTATTTCATTAGGTAAAATATCTCCTGCAACTGCGCCTAAAAGAGTACCAAGCGTCCAACCTAGATATGGAAGGATAACTAAACCGTAAAAATAAGCGCGCCCAAATGGCTTAGGCTTTGACGACGCAACCGCAAAGATTTCGTCCGTAACAAAAGCCGAACAAAACAAACGATGACCTAAAGTAAAAGATTTATCTAATTTTTGCGACAATGTAATGCTCATTAAAAAATATCTAGCGTTAATAACTATTTGCGTAAGCATCATATCTACAATTGTTCCGAGCGAAGCAATGACTGTTAAGCCCGCAAGCTGTCCAGCGGAGGTTAAGTTGGTCATGGAAATAAAAACGCTCATAAAAATGGGCACGCTAGCTAAGCTTGCTTTCACGCCAAAAGCGAAAGCCACCGAAAGGTAACCAAGACCAATCGGAAGCCCATCTTTTATTCCATTTTTAAATTTTAAGTTTTCCATAATATCACCGCAAACAGTTGATATTTTATCACAAAAAATCGGCTTGCGCAACAAAATAAACGGTTAAAATGTTCGGAATAAAACTAAAATGTTATTTTATAACAATTTTTAATATAAAAGGCGTGCTATATAACAAAAAGGTTATATAGATATAATTTTTTTCTATGAAATAGTGGAATTAACAATTTGCAATTGATAGTTATTTTTAGTATAATATAAGTGCTGTCATTGCAGTATTTTATATAATTAAAATATAATAGATTGCCGTGATTGTATTGCTTATGTAAAGGAGATGAATATGGACTATCGTATAGAGCATGATTCTATGGGAGAAATGAAAGTTCCCGCTGACCGTTATTGGGCGGCACAAACTCAGAGGAGTTCGGAAAATTTTAAAATTGGTGTAGACATAGAAATTATGCCACGTGAAATCACCCGTGCTTTTGGCGTGCTTAAGAAAGCGGCTGCTCAGGCAAACCACGTTTTGCGTCCGGAGAAAATGACTGATAAAAAATTATCGGCAATTGAAAAGGCGTGTGACGAGGTTATTAGTGGCGAATTATTTTCACATTTCCCACTAGTTGTTTGGCAGACTGGTTCAGGAACGCAATCAAACATGAATGCAAATGAAGTTATTGCTAACCGCGGTAATGAAATTGCTGGAGAAAAAATTCTTCATCCCAACGATGATATCAACATGAGTCAATCATCAAACGACACTTTTCCTACGGCAATGCATATTTCAGCGGTAATTGCTATAGAAGATAAACTTATTCCGGCGGTTGAACTTTTAATTAATACGTTCTCGCGTTTAGAAAAAGAGAATGAAGACGCGGTTAAGTGTGGAAGAACACATTTACAAGATGCGACGCCTATTAAGTTTAGTCAAGAGATTAGCGGTTGGAGAACGAGCTTGGAGCGCGACGTCGAACTTCTTAAAATGTCGGTTAAACCACTTTCAGAACTTGCACTTGGCGGTACTGCGGTGGGAACTGGACTTAATGCACCTAAAGGGTTTGACACTTTGGTCGCTGAGAAGGTATCTGCTATAACTGGTAAGAAATTCGTTACGGCAGGTAACAAATTCCATGCGCTTACAAGTAAAGATGAATTAGTCTTCGCGCACGGAGCAATAAAAGCGTTGGCTAGCGATATGATGAAGATAGCAAATGACGTTCGTTGGCTTGCTAGTGGACCTAGGGATGGATTGGGAGAGATTTTCATTCCAGAAAACGAGCCTGGTTCTTCTATAATGCCTGGCAAGGTAAACCCCACTCAATGTGAGGCGGTAACTATGGTAGCTGTTCAAGTTATGGGCAACGACGTGGCTGTAGGCATGGCTGCATCACAAGGAAATTTTGAGTTAAACGTATTTATGCCCGTATGTATATATAATTTCTTACAATCTGCTCGTTTGATGGCAGAGGCAATCGTTTCGTTTAACGATAATTGTGCGGTTGGTATTAAAGCTAACCGTGAAAAAATGGAACACAACTTACACAACTCTTTAATGTTGGTTACAGCTTTAAATCCGTATATCGGGTATGAAAATGCAGCAAAAACTGCTAAAAAAGCGTATAAAGATAACGTTTCGTTAAAGCAAGCGTGTGTGGAGTTAGGATTCTTAACGGCGGAAAAGTTTGATGAAGTTTTCCACCCTGAAAAAATGGTTTAATAAGGAGTGTTTGGACAAATGAAGGTTAGTTATTTTCCCGGTTGTACGCTTAAGACAAAAGCGAAAATTTTAGACGAGTATGCTAGAAAATGCGCAGAGGTTTTAGGTGTTACACTTGAAGAGATAGAAAACTGGCAGTGCTGTGGCGGTGTTTTTACAACCAGTAGTGATGAAGTTGCGACAAAACTTTCATCAGTAAGAGCACTTTTATCAGCAAAAGAAAAGAATCAGCCATTGGTATCGGTGTGCTCTGCATGTCACAACGTGTTAAAACAAACCAATGCTCAAATTAAGGACGAGACAAACGGAATAGCGCGTGCAGTTAATAACTATATTTCACCAGAAGAATATCATGGTGAAACGCAAGTATTACATTATTTAGAGCTTTTGCGCGACGTAATAGGTTTTGATAAAATTAAAGAAAAAGTTGTTAATCCGCTTACCGGAAAGAAGATTGCCGCTTACTATGGTTGCTTACTTCTTCGTCCGGGTAAAGTTCTTGCGATGGACGACGTTGAAAATCCCACTATAATGGAAGATTTCATACGCGCACTTGGTGCAGAACCTGTTATTTATTCATATCGCAACGAATGTTGTGGCGGGTATATAGCGTTAGAGAGCAAAGAGCTAGCTAAAGCAAAGAGTATCAGAGTTATAGAAAATGCAAAGATAAAGGGAGCAGAAGCTATTGTTACTGCATGTCCGCTTTGTAAATACAATTTGGAAAAGAACGGTTGCTCAGACTTACCTGTAATTTACTTAACAGAACTTTTAGCGACCGCACTAGGCGTAAAGGAGTAAGGTAATGGAAAATCAAAATAACGTACGTAATGAAATAATTCGTCGTAGCGGAGTAAATCCCAGAAAATGTATGAAATGCGGAAAATGTTCTGGAACGTGCCCTGCTTATGACGAGATGGAATATCATCCCCACCAATTTGTAAGCATGGTGGAGAAAGGTGATATAGAACCGCTTTTAAATTCAAAATCAATATATCGTTGCTTAACATGTTTTGCATGTGTGGACAGATGTCCAAGAGGTGTAGAACCCGCAAAACTTATAGAAGCGGTACGATTGAGCGTAATTAGAAAGCAAGGTGAAAACCATTTAAAAGCAGACGATATACCTGCGCTTTTAGACGACGATATGCCTCAACAAGCTATCGTTAGCGCATTTAGAAAGTATACTAAGTAATTAATTAAGGAGAATACAAATGCAAAGAATAGGCGTATTCGTATGTTGGTGTGGTAGTAACATTGCAGGTACGGTTGACGTTCAAAAGGTTGCTGAAGCCTTAAAGAACGAGCCTGGCGTTGTTCACTCTGCCAATTATCAATATATGTGTTCACAAGCAGGACAAGAACTTATAAAAGATGCCATAAAAGAGCATAAACTTACAGGAATAGTTGTTTGTTCTTGTTCACCCAGAATGCATGAAGCAACGTTCAGAAAGACAGCACAAGCCGCAGGGCTCAACCCTTATATGGTTGAAATTGCAAACATTCGTGAACAGTGTTCGTGGATTCATAAAGACATGGCGGAAGGCACAGAAAAGGCAATAGTTTTAGGTAGAACAGCTATTGCAAAAGTAAATCTTAACGCGCCGCTTACACCAGGTGAAAGTCCAGTAACAAAACGTGCACTCGTTATTGGTGGCGGTATTGCAGGTATTCAAACTGCGCTCGATATTGCTGATGCCGGCTTTTACGTTGATATTGTAGAAAAGAAGCCGACTATTGGCGGAAAGATGGCGCAACTTGATAAAACTTTCCCGACGCTAGACTGTGCGGCGTGTATTTTAACACCTAAGATGGTGGACGTTGCTCAGCACGAAAAAATTAGAATTTTCTCTTACAGCGAAGTAGAAGAGGTTAAAGGTTTCGTTGGAAACTTTGACGTGAAAATTAAAAAGAAAGCCCGCTACGTTAAAGATGACGTTTGTACTGGCTGTGGACTTTGTACAGAAAAATGTCCTCAGAAGAAAGTGCCAAACGAATTCAACTTGGGAATGGATACACGTCGTGCAATATATATTCCATTTGCACAAGCTGTTCCAAAGGTTGCTACAATTGACGCAGACTACTGTACTATGCTAAAAACGGGCAAGTGTGGTGTTTGTTCAAAGGTTTGTACTGCAAAAGCAATTGATTACACTCAAAAAGATGAGATAATTGAAGAAAAATACGGTGCAATCGTGGCGGCAACAGGCTTTAATCCTATAAGCATGGACAAGTTCGATGAATTTGCGTATAGCCAAAGTAAAGACGTTATAACTTCACTCGAATTTGAACGTCTTATGAACGCGGCAGGTCCGACTGCGGGTAAGCTTCTCCGTCCGTCTGACGGAGTTCATCCCCATAAGATAGTGTTCGTTCAATGCGTTGGCTCACGTTGTAGTTCATGCGCGGAAAAGGGAAAAGAATATTGCTCTAAGATATGTTGTATGTACACGGCTAAACACGCAATGCTTACTCGTGACAAGTATCCGGATACAGACGTTACAGTTTTCTACATTGACGTTCGTACTCCTGGTAAACAATTTGACGAGTTCTATCGCCGTGCGGTTGAAGAATACGGAGTACATTATATAAAAGGAATGGTTGGAAAAGTTTCTCCTGAAGGTAACAAACTTATAGTTCAGGGTTCTGACCTTTTAGATAACAAACAATTAAAGATTGAAGCAGACCTCGTTGTTCTTGCGGCGGCAATTGAGCCAGATAAATCTGCAAGACCTCTAGCGACAATGCTTACAGCAAGTATGGACACAAACGACTTCTTTACCGAAGCGCACCCCAAACTTCGTCCTGTAGAAAGCCCGACGGCGGGAATATTCTTGTCAGGTGCTTGTCAAGGGCCTAGAGATATTCCTGAAACGGTTGCTCAAGCAGGTGCGGCAGCGGCTAAAGTTATCGGTCTATTATCTAAAGATAAACTTACCGGTAACCCGTGTGTAGCACACTCTGATGAATTGATGTGTAACGGATGTTCGTCTTGTGAGAGAGTATGTCCATACGGTGCTATTACTTATACTGATAAAGAATTCCGTGGACCGAACAGAACTACCTTAATTCGTAGAGTAGCTCAAGTGAACGAAGCGATTTGTCAAGGTTGTGGTTGTTGTACGGTTGCTTGCCCGTCTGGTGCTATGGACCTTAAGGGATTTGCAAGCAAACAAATTATGGCGGAGGTTGACGCGATATGCAAGTAAACGAATATAAACCTAAAATTGTTGCCTTTTGTTGTAACTGGTGTTCTTACGCCGGTGCAGACTTGGCAGGTAGTAACAGATTGAGCTATCCCGCAGAAGTAAAGGTTATCCGCGTGCCGTGTTCTTGCCGTGTAAATCCTATGTTTATACTTCGTGCGTTTCAGCGTGGAGCAGACGGCGTGATTTTGTGTGGTTGTCACCCTGGTGATTGCCACTATACTTCAGGTAACTATTATACAAGAAGAAGAATGGCCTTGCTTTTTTCTATGCTCGATTATTTGGGCATTGAAAGAGAGCGTACTCGTGTAGAATGGGTATCTGCGGCAGAAGGTGCAAAATTTGCTTCGACTATGAACGATTTTGTTAAGACGGTAACCGAACTTGGTGAAAATAAGAGATTGGAGGATTTAAGATGCAAAAAGTAACTCGTGATATGCTTATTGAAAAAGCAGGCGCACTCCTATCTAGTGGTCAAGTAAACCGTGTTCTCGGTTGGGAAAAAGGTGAGTTTTCTTATGACTTAACACCTGCAATCTTTACCGACGTAGAGCAAATGAAAAAAGACTTTGTATTTGATGATTTTTCTGGTGCAAACTTTTCTAAATATTTAATTAAAGAGACTAGAAAACAAGATGCAAAAGTTTTGGTATTCTTAAAACCTTGTGATACTTACAGCTTTAACCAGCTTTTAACAGAACATCGTTTTGACCGTGAAAAAGTTTACGCTGTGGGTATTCCTTGCGACGGCATGATAGATATTAGTAAAATAAAAGAATTGGTTGGCGACGGAATAGTAAGTGTAAATACCGATTCAGATATTATAAAGGTTGACACACTCTATGACGGTGTAAAGGAAGTCGAAAAAGATAAAGTTCTATTAGAGCGTTGCATAAATTGTAAGAGTAAAAAGCACGTTGCTTATGATGAATTAATTGGTGAAGAAGGCGAAATACTTGACGGAAACCGCTTTGATGAGGTGGAAAAACTTGAAAAAATGACTGCTGATGAAAGATACGCTTTCTGGCAGAACGAACTTTCACGCTGTATCCGTTGTAATGCTTGTAGAGACGTTTGTCCAGCATGTACTTGTGAAAAATGCGTGTTCGGTAATCCCAATTCAGGCGTGGAAAATAAATCTCCAGCGAATAGCTTTGAAGAACAAATGTTCCACATAATTCGTGCATTCCACGTTGCGGGGCGTTGTACTGACTGTGGTGAATGTTCAAGGGTTTGTCCGCAAAACATACCACTTCATCTACTTAACCGTAAGTTTATAAAAGACATTAACCAATTTTACGGGGAGTATCAAGCAGGTGAAGAAGTTGGTTCGAGAGCACCGCTTGTAAACTACACAAAAGAAGACTTAGAGCCTTCCGAAGCAGTAAATAGGGAGGATAAATAATATGCGTAAAATATCTTTATCAAATTTAGATACATTATTTGCTAAAGTTTCCGAACAAGCAAAGTTGTACATTCCTGTGGACGGAAAAAATGGAATTGTAACGTATAAACTTTGGCAAAAAGGTGCGGTTATGAGCGAGGCTCTTAACACAACGAGAAGCGCAAAAGATTTCTTCTTTCCACAAACTGAAAACCTTATGGAATTTAAGACCGAAGGTAAAAATATTGAAATTATAGATAGCAGAGAAGAAAAAGAAGATTTTGTAATTTTTGGTGTTCGCGCTTGTGACGTAAAAAGTTTTGAAATTTTGGATAGAGTTTTCCTTTCAGAGCCAGTAGATACTTATTACGCTTCAAGAAGGGAAAAGGGCGTGATTATAACTCTTGCATGCGGAAGGCCAAATGAAACTTGTTTCTGTAAGACGTTTGGTATAGACCCCGCATCACCAGAAGGCGATATAACCGCTTGGAAGACGGAAAACGATTTATATTTAAGAGCAAATACTGAAAAGGGCGAAAAACTTCTTTCAACACTTAACGAAATTACTCAAGACAGTGATGAAAAAGCGGTTGAAGAACAAAAGAAAGCAATTTCTGATATTATGGAGAAATTACCGCTTAAAGGCCTTACAACAGACAAGTTCGGTGTGGGAAAAACTCAAGAATATTTCAATTCGCCAGCGTGGGACGAACTTTCATCACATTGTTTAGGTTGCGGAACTTGTACTTTCGTATGTCCTACTTGTCAGTGTTATGATATTAAAGACTTCAATACGGGAAGCGGTGTAAAGCGATTTAGATGTTGGGACTCTTGTATGTATAGCGATTTCACTTTAATGGCGCACGGCAACTCAAGACTTTCTCAAAAAGAACGTTTCCGTCAAAGATTTATGCACAAACTCGTTTATTATCCCGATAATAACGACGGTATGTTTAGCTGTGTAGGATGTGGACGTTGTCTTGCAAAATGTCCCATTTCAATGAATATCGTTAAAGTAATGAAAACACTCGGAGGAAAAGAAAATGATTAATGAAACTTTAATTCCGAAACTCGGCGTAATAACGGATATAAGAATTGATACGCCAGATATAAAAACCTTTAGAGTAGTGTCTCCTGAAGGCAAAAAACTTTTTGAGCATCGTCCAGGACAATGCGCAATGGTTTCAATTCCCGGTGTAGGCGAAGCAATGTTTTCAATCACTTCTTCTCCGACTAATACTGAATATATGGAATTCTCTATAAAGAAGTGCGGTTGTTTAACTACGTGGTTGCATCAAGCCGAGGTAGGTCAAAACGTTACAGTTCGCGGTCCTTATGGAAATCCGTTCCCTGTAGACGACGTGTTTGTTGGTAAAGACCTATTGTTCGTTGCTGGTGGTGTAGGTTTAGCGCCCTTACGTTCGGTTATTAACTATTGTAGACACTATCGTGATAGATACGGTAAAATAGATATAGTTTACGGCTCAAGAAGTAAAGACGACCTACTTGATTATCAAGAAATTATAAATGAATGGTCAACTGATAGCGGAGTGAACGTTCACTTAACTATCGACCGTGAACAGGAAGGCTGGGACGGACACGTTGGCTTTGTTCCTACCTATGTAAAAGAACTTGGATTTGAGCCTAATAAAACGGCAGTTCTTTGCGGACCGCCCATAATGATAAAATTTACCTTACAAGGGTTAGGTGAATTAGGCTTTAATAGAGAACAAGTTTACACCACGCTAGAACTTAGAATGAAATGCGGGGTAGGAAAGTGTGGTCGTTGTAACGTTGGTAACAAATACGTTTGTAAAGACGGACCAGTGTTTAGAATGGACCAATTAGACGCACTTCCTGATGAGTATTAATAAGGAGAAAAACAAATGGAAAATTTAGTAAACGTTTATTTTTTCGGAAAAAAATATCAAGTACCTGAAAGCTTAACTATTATGAAAGCTATGGAATATGCTGGCTATCAATTAGTTCGTGGATGCGGATGTCGTAACGGATTTTGCGGTGCATGTTCAACACTATATCGTATAAAAGGTGATAGAGAATTACATGCGTGTTTAGCTTGTCAAACAAAGGTTGAAAACGATATGTACGTTGCAACTCTTCCGTTCTTCCCACTCGTTAAACAAGTTTACGATATAGAAAAGGTTAAACCGTCAGAAACAATCATGATGCAACTTTATCCTGAAATTTACGCTTGTATTGGATGTAATGCTTGTACAAAAAGCTGTACTCAAGGATTAAACGTTATGCAGTACATAGCATACGCACAACGTGCTGATTACGCTAATTGTGCTGAAGAATCTTTCGACTGCGTAATGTGTGGTGTTTGCTCTTCACGTTGTCCTGCCGGCATTTCACATCCGCAGGTTGCGGAACTTGCTAGAAGGCTTTACGGCAAGTATATTGCACCTGAAACACAGCACCTTATCGATAGGGTTAAAGAAATTAACGACGGCGAGTACGAAAAGCTTATCGAACAGCTTATGAATAAACCTATTGAAGAATTGAAAGAACTCTATAACAATAGAGAAATTGAAAAATAAGGGGGAGATAAAGATGTATAAATATACTCAAGAGCAACTCGATTCGATGAAGAAAGTCGAAGCGACAAGAAGTGAAAGACTTAAAAATTTGTTTGCAAGAATGAGTGCAGACGAAAAGCAAACCGTATTAAAAGAAAATCACCCCGACTATATTGATACTGCTTATGAAGAACTCAAAGTAGGTCCTAATAAAGGCGGAAAAGTTTTACACGAACTTGCAGACCTTTTACAAGGTAAATCAAGAGTTCTTGATATGGACATTGATTTAACTAAGCCAGATTACGACGTTGACGTATTAGTTATTGGTGGCGGTGGTGCAGGTTCATCTGCAGCAATCGAAGCGCATAACGCAGGCGCAAACGTTATGATAGTAACAAAACTCCGTATAGGAGATGCTAATACTATGATGGCAGAAGGTGGTATTCAAGCCGCAGATAAGCCCAACGATAGCCCTGCAATTCACTATCTTGACGCATTTGGTGGCGGTCACTTTGCAGCTAAGCCAGAACTTTTATATAAACTCGTAAACGACGCTCCGGACGCTATTAAGTGGCTTAACGAACTCGGCGTTATGTTTGATAAAGAGGCAGATGGAACAATGATTACCACTCACGGTGGTGGTACGTCAAGAAAGCGTATGCACGCTTGTAAAGACTACTCTGGTGCAGAAATTATGAGAACGCTCCGTGACGAAGTATTAAATAGAAATATTCCCGTTGTTGATTTTACTGCAGCAATCGAAATTATTAAAGATACTGAAGGTAAAGCAGCAGGCGCAGTACTCATGAATATGGAAACTAAGGATATTTACGTTGCAAAAGCAAAGACAGTTGTTATTGCAACTGGTGGTGCAGGTAGACTTCACTATCAAGGCTTCCCAACTTCTAACCACTACGGTGCTACAGCCGACGGTTTGGTTTTAGGTTATAGAGCAGGTGCAAAGCTTCTCTATGCAGACACGTTACAGTATCACCCAACGGGCGTTGCTGAACCTACCCAAATTTTCGGTGCATTAGTTACTGAAAAAGTACGTTCACTTGGCGCGCAACTCGTTAATAAAGATGGTGAAGCATTCGTTTATTCACTTGAAACTCGTGACGTTACTGCATCTTCTATTATTAGAGAATGTAAAAAGCGCGATAACGGTATTAAAACTACCGACGGTGAAGGCGTATGGCTTGATACACCTATGATTGATATTATTCACGGTGAAGGAACGATTGAAAAGCGTATCCCAGCAATGCTTAGAATGTTCGGTAAATACGGTATTGATATTAGAAAAGACCCAATACTTATTTATCCTACACTTCACTATCAAAATGGTGGTTTAGACATTTCTGCTGACGGTATGACTACGACTGTTCCCAACTTGTTCGTTGCAGGCGAAGCAGTTGGAGGAATCCACGGTAGAAACCGTCTTATGGGTAACAGCTTACTTGACATAATCGTGTTTGGTAGAAATGCAGGTAAGAGCGTTGGTAAGATTTATAAAGACGTTGAAGTTAAAGAATTAACTCTAGACCACGTAAAGGCATTCGATAAAGAGCTTGAAAGTGCAGGACTTAAGCCCACAAAACTTTCTCCACAACTTTTACCGAATTATACAAAACAGCCTAATATTTAATAAAAAACCCGATGGCAACTTTTGTCATCGGGTATAAGTATGTATAAAAGGGAATTGATGAAATAATTAAATTAGGAGAAAAATAATGGAAAATCAAAAAAAGAAAAGCCTAAAATGGCTTTGGATTGCAATTGCATTACTCGTTGTTGCCGGTCTTGCTGCTTGGTGTGTTATTGCGGCTGGATGGGGTAAAGATGTAAAAGACAAATGGGGCGAAATCACTGGTCCACAATATGGTATTGCAAATATTTTGAATATTTCAGCGTTCTTTGTGACTTTATTCGTTATCGTTGCTCTTGGTTATGGACTAGGTAGAATCACTATTAAAGGCGTAAATTTAGGTACAGCGGGCGTATTTTTAATCGCTATTTTGATTGGTTTTTTATGCACTCTCATTCCACAAGATTTGACTATATTAGGTGCTTTTCATTTACAAGGTGAAATTCTCGATAAAGCAAACAAAGTGGTTGTTCAATCTGCATCTAAAAATTTACCTTACTTTAAGAGTGTTCTTCAAAACGTTGGTTTAGTATTATTCGTTGGTTCAGTTGGTTTTATTGCAGGCCCTAAGTTTTTTAGAGATTTAAAAAAGAACTTTAAGACCTATATTTTAATGGGTGTAGTTATAATCTTAGCAGGGACTGCCGTTGCAGTTGCATTTTCATTCTTAACTTCACCAGAATTCTCTGCAGGTGTACTTTCTGGTGCGCTTACTTCTACTCCTGGTTATTCTGCTGCATTAGAGGTTGCAGGTGAGCTTGAAGGACTTGTTACATTGGGACATGCAATCGCATATCCTTTCGGTGTAATCGGTGTAGTTTTATTTGTGCAACTTATGCCTAAATTTATGAAAGCAGATATGAATTATGAAAGAAGTCTTTTAACAGCAGAGATTCTTGAATCAAAAGAGAAAAAGTCAGAAAAGAAACTTATTAAATGTGATGATTTTGGTTTAATGCCCTTGGCTTTTGCCATTGTTTGTGGTTTACTTTTGGGAGCAATTAAAATTCCTCTTACTGGTGCTGGCTATAATGGTGCTTGTTTCTCTCTTGGAACAACTGGTGGTGTTTTAATTATGTGTTTAGTATTCGGCCATTTTGGCAGAATCGGTAGACTTTCTTTAGAAGTTCCAGTATATTCTGCAAAAGTTCTTCGTGAATTGGGACTTATGTTATTCCTTATCGGCGCAGGTGTTGATGGTGGTGTATCACTCGTATCACAAGTTCAACAAGCAGGCGGTGGGGTGATAGTTGTTTGGGGTTTACTTGGTGGTGTAATTATGACGATTGTACCGATGGTAGTTGGTTTCTTCCTTGGAAAGAAAGTTTTAAAATTACCACTTCTAAACAATCTTGGTTCAATTACAGGCGGTATGACTTCTACTCCCGCACTTGGAACTTTAGTAAATACTGCTGAAACGGATGACGTTGCAGGTGCTTATGCATCAACCTATCCTATTGCGCTTGTTCTTATTGTGCTTGCTTGTAGTTTAATGATTAATTTAATATAATAAGAAAGTTACAATAAATAAAACGCCTCGTAGAAAAACTACGAGGCGTTTTTGCATGTTTTTACTTTTTATCAAGAGCGTTGACTGCGTGTGATATTTGATTATGAACGGCAAGTCTGCCGTGTTTATCAATTTTAAGTTTGTTTATTTCACCATGTGTTAGACATCCTGCACCACCAACACAGCCATTAATGCAAGCCATACCTTCAACAAAGTTTCCGTCAAGTATTCGCTTTGTGGCTTTCAAAAGTGCAACCCTGCACGCCTCAATTCCGTCGCAAGGAACGGCTTTAAGGTCAAATCCCTCTAGTCCACTTTCTTTTATGCCCTCAGCAACGGCTTCTGTTAAACCGCAACTTCTTGCAAAAATTCTGCCGTAATATGACGCATCGTCAATATCTTCTTCAGGAAGAGTAGTTATTTCAATATCTTTACTGTCAAACAACGCTTGCAATTCTTCAAAGGTAATTACCGTGTCAACGTATGGTGCAACGTCTTCTTTTTTAAATTCCATCTTTTTGGCTGTGCACGGTCCTATGAAAACAACTTTTGCAGTTGGGTTATCTTCTTTTATACGTTTAGCAATCGTTGCCATAGGGGAAAGGTTATGAGATATGTACTCCGTTAGGTCGGGGAATTGCTTTTTAACGTATGACACGAAAGCAGGACAACACGAACTAGTTAAAAATCCTTTTTCGGTAAGTTCTTTTGCTTCTGAGAGCGCAACGATGTCTGCACCGAGCGCTGCTTCTACTATTTCGTAAAATCCCAAAGCTTTAATGCCAGAGAGAACTTGACCTAGTTTTGCATAAACGAACTGACTTGCGATAGAGGGAGCGACAATAGCGTAGACTTTGTAATTTGTATTGTTATTGCTTCCTTTTATGTAATTAATAGCATTTAAGATGTATGATTTATCGTTTATTGCACCCCACGGGCATTGGTAAACGCAAGCACCACAAGCAATACACTTTTCATCGTTTATTTTTGCGGCCTTATTTTCGTCCATAGAAATGGCTTTTACTTTGCACGCTTGCTCACATGGGCGTTTGTGATTAATAATTGCACTGTAAGGGCAAACCTTTGCGCATAATCCACATTCAACGCACTTATTTTTATCAATATGTGCTTTTTGATTTAAGTCAATGGTTATAGCTCCCTTTTTGCAAGCGTCCTCACAGCGATGCGCTAGGCAACCTCTACAAGCGTCTGTAACTTCGTATCCACCCATTGGGCATTCGTCGCAAGCAATATCAATTACTTCAATAACGTTTTTATTATCAGGGTTTCCACCCATAGCAAGTTTCACGCGCTCAACAACGATAGCCTGCTCTTTGTATATGCAACAACGCATAGTAGGCGTTTTGCCAGGTACGATTATTTTGGGAATATTAATAACGTTTTCAGTAAGCGTTCCCTCCCATGCAAAGCGTGCGACTTCTTTTAGCACGCGGTATTTTAAGTGTTGTACTTTGGTGTCAAATTTTCTCATCTTGATATATCCTATTTAAAATATTTGTATTTTGCTTTTTGTATTTTAGAAATAAAAGTATGGTCTAGTTTGCTTAAATGATATTTTTTACGATAAATTAATACGTCTCTATAGGTTTTGGTATTAAAATCGCATTTTCTTTCTATTAAATTATATTTATCTTTCAAATCTTGAGGAATAGGGGAAACCCACATAAACGCGTTGGGGATTTGTTCTAAAAGGGTAAACTGAACTCCCCTTTCAAAAACCATTATGCGTTGTTTGCAAAATTCCGAAAGCTCTGCACGCTTGACGTCTATTAATGGCAAAGACGGAACGTAAGGGTCACCGTGCGTTATCTCTATGTAGTTAGTAAGGTCTTCAGCAATTATTGTATCCTTTGTAGCAAGAGGATTATTTTTATTTACCGCCATAACGTAACTGAATTCGTTAAGTAATTCAAAATTTAGTTTCTTTTCTTCAAATAGCGTGTGGAAATATTTTTCAAAAGCACTCTGATAACGAACTATGCCTAAATCGTATTCTTCCTTTACTACGTTTAATATAGCGCGCATTGAATTTGTTTCTTTATAAATAATTTCTGCAGGGAAAGAACGGTCAATCTCTTGTGCGAACTCGGAAAAAGCGTATGAAAAATAACTCGCTCTAGGAACACAGACCGAAAGGTGAGATTTTTTTTCGTTACGATTTTCGTAAATGCTTTCTATTTTTTTAATTTGTGCAAGCGCGTTTTTTGCATAGAGTAAAAACTCTTCGCCATCTATTGTAATCTCTAATCCTTTGGAAGAACGCTTAAATATTTTAATTTTTAAATCGTTTTCGAGGGCTTTAATAGCTCTGCTTAAATTTGGCTGAGAAGTATATAGGTTTTCCGCTGCTTTGCTTATTGAGCGAGTGTTTGCTACTTCTACAGCATATTTCATATGAAGAATGTTCATGCTTAAATCCTTTATTGCTATTTTGGTTATATAGTAAGTGCTTTTTTCTTCAGTATAACATATAATATATGCAAATTCAAACAATTTTAATGTCGTGACGTAATTTTTATTAAAAAATACACATACTTTATAAGCAAATATGAAAATAAAAGCATTACCTAAATTTAAATCGATTTTTTTTATTCTTGCAATTATAGTAGCTATAAATTTCACGCCTTTTTTTGTGGTTTTTAAAACGACTTTGGCTATGCCTTTTTATGACTTAAAACCCAAAGAAATAGTTTTAAGGTCACAATTTTATACCTCTTATTCATTTTCTACGCTAGAAAGAAAACATAATATTTTTCTTGCTTCGAAAAGCATTAACAATACATTTGTAGATGTGGGGGCAGAGTTTTCTTTTAACTTAACGGTCGGAGAGCGTACAGAAAAAAGAGGGTATAAAACTAGTAAAATTATAGTTGGTGGAGAATTTGTTGATGGGGTAGGCGGTGGAGTTTGCCAAGTGTCAACAACTCTTTATAATGCAGTTATTATGGCGGGACTTAAAATTGTTGAATATCATCCACATACTTTACCCGTTTCATACGTTGCACCGTCTTTTGATGCTATGGTAAACTCCAATACTGCCGACTTAAAGTTTATAAATAATACGCACAATCCTATTATAATTAAAGCTTGTGCTGATGGGGAAAAATTAAAAGTAGAAATATATGGCGAAGAAATGCTAGAAAAATATATTAGAAAAAGCGAAATTACAGAGAAAATAGAACCACCCGAATACGAAGTAGTTTTTGATGAAAAGGGTGAGTTTCCTGAGCTTTTCGAAGGGGAGAGCAAAATATTAAAGTATAGTAAAGAAGGTTATAAGAGCGTTGGTTATTTGATTGAGATAAAAGATGGCAATCAAAAATCGGTAAAAAAAATTCGTTCAGACAAATATGCACCTATTCGTGGAAAAATAGTTTACGGCAAAGCTATACGAGAAGATATTGGAGAAGTGGATATGTAAAAATAAAAATTGAAAATATTGCTAAATTGTATAAAATACTTTGACTTTTATAAAAATTTGTGGTAACATAATTTAGCAAATAAATGCAAGCAGTTTTGAGCAAAAGGAGAAATACCCAAGAGGCTCAAGAGTGCGTCCGCTCTCGTGCTAAGCACTCGCGGGCTTTGGCTACAAAACGTCCACTGGACATTTTGCTAAACGCGTCGCCCCCTGCTACTTAGCAGAGGAGCATGAAATAAAATTGAATATGAGAAAAAATCAACTAGAGTAGTATGGAGAAATACCCAAGAGGCTCAAGGGGCTCCCCTGCTAAGGGAGTAGTATGTGATAAACGTAGCGAGGGTTCGAATCCCTCTTTCTCCGCCACCAAAAAGCACCCTATTGGGTGCTTTTTTTGGTGGCGGAGAAAGAGACTTTGTTTCGGTTCTTAGTTCGCCCGTCTTATGACGGACAAGCAAAGATGTGCAAGGGCTCCGTAGTGTAACGGAGGAGTGTCCCTCTTTCTCCGCCAAGAGCGATTCTATTTGAACCCAAATAGAGTCGCTTTTTCTATTACAATAATTAAATACATTTTTGTAAAAGGTGTTGCAGGTATTATTTTTACAATTAAACAAGATAAATAAAAAAACAAAACGACAGAATTTTCATCTGTCGTTTTTTAGTGCTTAAAAGACCAATTATATTGTATTATAAGCCCACTCTACTGGTCTATTACTGTAATTCCATGTACTATCCCAACCACTTGGCTTACTTTCAGCTTTACAATAAATTAATAATGAGTCACAGTAAGCAAACGCTCGCCTGCCTATACTTGTTACACTATCTGGAATTACTATGCTTGTTAATGAATTGCAACTATAGAACGCATAATCACCTATACTTGTTACACTGTTTGGTATATTTATACTTGTTAATGTTCCACAGCTATCAAACGCAGAATAGCCTATACTTTCACAAACAGAACCTTCTACAAAAACAACTTCTTTTATATTCGGCGAATTATAACTAACAGGATGCCCCATATTGAATAAGTTGGCTGGGATTTTTTTAACTTTTTTACCTATTATTACTTTTATTCCCTCTCCATTTATCCCTGCATTATTAAATAAATAAGGTGAATATGCAATATCACTACAATTAATTGCATTAAACATTATTTCCGTTAATGATGTGCAATCAGAAAATGCAAAGGTGCCTATAACTTCTACATTTTCACCTATTACTACACTTGTTAAATTTTTGCAATTTTTGAATGCGCCAAAGCCTATTCTTGTTACGTTATTTGGTATTATAAAACTAGCATTCTCTTTGTCCGGTGCATATTTAAGTAATAATTTTTCATTTTTCGTATATAAGTTTCCATCTACATCTTTATAATTGGTATTTTTTTCATCTACATCTATATTTTTTAACGAATCACACCCAACGAACGCACAAGAGCCAATACTCATTACGCTATCAGGTATCATAATGTTTTGAAGCATAGCACAATTCATAAATGCCCCACCTGCTACGACTTTAGTATTTTGATTTATAGTATAATATGAATTATTTGTGTCCACTACTCCTATTACGGCGTGATATCTATTATTATCATTCCCTAAATACTTTACATTATTTTCTATTGTAAATATACTATTTGGACAACCCTCAAACACTTGCATTCCTATACTTATTATACCTGCAGGGATTATAATGTTTTGAAGTGAAGTGCAATTATTAAATGCTGAATACGCTATTATTTTAGCATTCTGATTTATAGTATAATTTAAACAATCTGTATCCGTTGCACCTATTACAGCATAATACTTATTTGTTTCAGTCCCTAAATATTTTATGTTATTTTCTATTGTAAATATAGTTTCCGGACACCTTAAAAAAGCATACCGTTTTATAAATTTTACACTTTCTGACAATATGATACTTTGAAGAGAATTACAGTCCTTAAATGCACCTTCACCTACAAACTCTACTTTTTCACCAATTACTATATTTTTTAATGAAGTACACCCTGCAAAAGCTTCATTATCTATATTTGTAACGCTTTCAGATATTATCACACTTGTTAAATTATCACAATGTGAAAATGCCTCGCTTCCAATAATTCTAACATTATCACCTATAACTATGCTTGTTAAGTTATCACAGTTACTAAAAGCTCCTACGCGTATAGATGTGATTTTTAAACCGTTAATTTCATTAGGAATTACTATTTCGCTTAAAGTTTCACCATAGGCTGTTAGACCCGTTATAGATTCCACATCAATAGTAAAAATATCTGATTGAACATTATTATTTTTATGTGGTGGTTCTATATCTTCAACTGGTAGTTCTATATCACCACAGGCCGCAAACAAAAACACACACATACATATTGCCAAGGCTGTTGTTAATATTGATAAAATTTTCCTTTGCATAAAAAACCTCCTAAAATTTTACAAATAAAAAAGTGCGACAACCAAAGTTGCCGCACAAAAACGCAAACTCCGATTGTCGCCAAACAAAATCGGTACAAAGCAAGAAAGTTGCTATATATTATCCCGTGGAATTTGCATTTTATCAAATTCAATTGATAATATATAACAAAAATTTACCTTTTAAAACTAAAAGACTTTCTTGCATTAAAATTATTTGATTTTGTTTGGCACAATCATTATAACATATTTATATCCTTTTTGCAATAAAAATAAAAGTTATATTAAAAAAGTTCAAATGCAATCACCACTTGACAGCCAACAAAATACTAAACCTTTTTTGGTTTAGGGTTTTTAATAGTTTGCCTTTTATAAAAATTTTTGTATAATATAATTGTGGCCCGCCGTTTACAGCCACTTAAAAAAAGAATGGACTTCAAAGAAGTCTGCTAAAACAGCGTTTTGAGCGATAGCAAAAAAAACGTAGCGGAACGGAACCACACTTGAGGTGTGGTTGAACCACTCTTGAAGGG